>JBEIRY010000045.1:0-12693 GCA_040375675.1 Thermoleophilales bacterium
ACAGCCGTCGACCACCTGTTCGTTGGCCAACACCGTGGCATCGGTCGGACACCACTGCACCGGCGCCTCCTCGCGGTAAGCGAGCCCCTTCTCGAACAGCTTGAGAAAGATCCACTGCGTCCAGCGGTAATACGAGGGCTCGTGTGTGCCCAGCTCACGTGACCAGTCGATCGAAACCCCCCAGCGACGGAACTGCTCGCGAAATGACTCGATCGCCCGCTCGGTCGAGACCTGTGGCTTCTCCCCTGTCTTGATCGCATGGTTCTCGGCTGGCAGGCCGAAGGCGTCGTAGCCCATCGGATGGATCACCTCGAAGCCGTGACGGCGCCTGAAGTGGGCTATCGCGTCGCCGACCGAGTAGCACTTGAGATGCCCCACATGCGGTTCCCCTGAGGGATACGGAAGCATCTCGAGCACGTAAGCCTTCGGCTTGGAGTCGTCGTAGCCGGGCTGCCCCGGATTCGGCACCTGCCAGGTCGCCTCGTCCTCCCAGACACCCCGCCAGCGCGCCTCTACGGCCGCCGGGTCGTATCTGGTCTCTGTCTCGTTTGCCTCGGTCACAGGCGATCAGTCTAGGTGGCGGTGTAGTCGAGCGATTCGAGCAGCGAATCGATCAGTCCGTCGGGTAGCGCCTCGTTCCAATCGGTCGGCCAATCGAACTTGGCGCCGACGGCTCGGTCATCGAACCGCTCCCTCCGCCTGACAGCATCGCCAATCGCACCGGCGAGCGCATCGATATCAGGATCAACCCCGAACAAATTGGTGGAGATTCCGCTGAGCTTCTCTGCCGTCTTGTTTGCGAACACGGTCGTAACGGTGCTCGCGCCGCTGGCTGCCATCTCGAGCGGCGGGAGGCTCGGGTGAGGTGTCAGCATCAAGGAGACTCCGACATCGTGACCCTCCAGCCAATCTGCGTATTCGGCTTGAGGAAGACGCTCGTTGATCACCAACTCGCGATCCCGGCTGAGGCGAATGCGGTCGAACTCCGAAACGGCACCGATGCCAAAGATTCGCCACGCCTCTGGCAACTGTCCGGTCTCGATGGCGCGCTCGAGCGCTAACAACCCGAGTTCGAAGAGATTTCTCTCTGCGTGTTTTTCCGGTCGGGCGTAAAAGGCGAGCGAGCGCTCCGTGCGTCGACCGAGCTCTGCTGGATCTGGGCGCCGCACGGCGGTGATCGCGTTGCGGAAGACGAACGATTTCGAGTCATTTCCGGCGCCGAGTCGGCCGATCCGCTCATTGGCGAAATACTCGGCGAGTAGTTCAGTCGAATACAGGGGTAGGTGGGGCAGCGCATAACTCTCGATCGCGATCGCGCCGTAGCTGCTCGCATCCAGAAGCGCAGCATCTTCTTGGACTAGGTAGAGGAATCGTTTCTCGTCGGTCTCGGCAGCTGCAGCGGACGAAATGTGCGCTGCGGCGGGTGTTGTCGCGACGAACCGATCTCTAGGCGAGATCATGAGCGGCTCGCTGCGATTCCCTGCGTGGAATACCTCGATACGTTCGAACAGTCCTTGCGTACCCGCGGAGGTTTCGATCCTCTCGCGCCAGTCCGGTGAGGGGAGATCGTCTCCACTTATCAACAAGGAGCGTCCGTCCGGTGGATCGCTCGCGTCGGTCACCACTACCCGAACTCGTCCACCCCGATCGGCCAAACGTGCAGCAAGGTTGAAAATGGCGATCTTGCCGCCGAACAGGTATTTGGTGGTGAGGGTAGGTACTAGGAGATTGATGCGTGGCGACTCTGAATCGCGGCGTTCGAGAGCCAATGGCTCCAGACGCAAACGCAACGTCGACTGTGGCGGCAATTCAAACTCATCTGCGGAGGGTGTGCCGTGAGACCAATATCTAAACCACCGACGGGGACCCAACGGAAGCCGACCTACTCGGTTGCGAGGTCCAGATGGAACATCAGATGGAGCCGGACGGGATCGAACCGACGACCTCCACGCTGCCAGCGTGGCGCTCTCCCAGCTGAGCTACGGCCCCAAGTGAAAGAGAAGTCTAGCGAGCGCGCTTTGGCTCGCCAAACGAGGCGGTGGCGGTTCAGGCGGCCTTCAGTTCGCTGCTAGTGCTGCCAGAGTCGTGGTCGATGATCTCGATCGAGAGGGTCCCTGGGGAAGCGATGTCGAGCTTGACCTCGAACGGAATGCCACGGCGAATCTCCTCGATCATCGCGGTCGGCTTCTCCAGCTGTACGGCGAGAGTGGCGCGATGGTCCGAGACGCCGCGCACGGATACCGAGGAGACCGACGAGACTCCCTTCAGGGTGTCCTCTATCTCGGTCAGCTGGGCGAAGTCCGAGATGGGGCCAGCCTCTACCTCAACCTTGCCACTCCAGAGGCCATCGTCTGCGTTGAACTCGGTAGCCGGGCGTTGCGCAAAGCCGGAGTCTCCGCTGTCGGTCTGATCGGTGATTCCAGCCAGGGCGCTGATCCGGTCGCTGATCGCAACAGCGTCTTCGAGCGCACGCATACGGATGCGGGTTGCCTGACGCCGAGCCTGGTCGTGGACCTCCTCAACAGCACGAGTCAGAGCGGCAACGGTTCCGGTTGGGTCCTCTTCACCCAAACGAGCAAGTGCCTCGCTCAGCTTGATCTGGCTGTCAGCCAGCTGATTCGAAAGCGCGCTCATATCGGCCTCCAGCCGGGCAACGCGTGATTGAACCGCTGCGAAAGCGGCGTCTACCTGGGCTCGGTCATAGCCCCCTAGCGCACGGCGGAATTGCGGGTTCGCCACGCGACAGAATCTAAGAACTCGACCGGACGAAAAACGGCGCAGTCAAGCCGTTTGCCCTGACCGGCTAGAGATCCAGCTCCAGCACAGCTGCCTCACCCCAAAGCTGCTCCAGCCGGTAACGATCGCGCAACTCGGGCGTGAAGATATGCGCGACGCAACCTAGGTAGTCCATCAGGATCCAGTCGGCCTCTTCCAATCCCTCGACGCGGGTAGGCACCTCCCCCACCGACTTGAGCTGTTCGCGCAGGTCGTCGTGAACTGCCTTGGTTTGGCGGACATTGCGCGCGGTCATCACGATCATGAAATCTGCGTACGAAACGAACTCCCGCACATCGAGGGCAACGATCTCCTCGGCCAACTTCTCCGAAGCGACCGAGCAGATCAACCGCGCCATCTCCTCTGAGTTGTTCGGGGCTACGAGGCTCTCCCGCGCGCTCACCGGTAGAGACCCCTTGCGGCTATCTCGGCCGATACGCCGGCCGGCACCAAGTCGTCGATCGACTCACCGGCAGCACAGCGGCGGCGAACCTCGGTCGAGGAGATATCCCTCGGAGAGAAATCCAGCGCAGTCAAGCGATCCGCTGAATCGCCGCCAAGCGACTCGACCGCTTCGGCCACAGCTTCTATATCTGTACCTGGCCTTGGAGCAACCGCAAGTCCGGCCAACTCGATTACGCGTTCCGGTCGCTCCCAGTCCGGCAAGGTCGAGGCGATATCCGTGCCGCAAACGAGCCAGAGTGGGCTGCCTGCCAGGTCGGAGGCGAGGATCTCGAGCGTCTCGTACATGTAGGAGGGACCCTCTCTCTCGACCTCCACTCCCGATGCCTCGAGGCAATCGACGCCTTCGACGGCACGCCTGGTCAGATCGAGTCTGATCTCGGGGCCGGGCTCGGGATCGATCTCCTTGTGGGGAGCGCGCCCGGTGGTGACCAGCAGTACCCGGTTCAGACCGAGTTGATCACGCGCGGCCTCGGCCAACGCGATATGTCCAAGGTGCGGTGGGTTGAAGGCCCCTCCGAGCACAGCCACAGCACCAGCTCCCTGCTGTGAAGGAGGCAACTACTCCCGGACCTGTCCGGTGCCACGGACCACATAGCGTTGGCTGGTCAGCTCTTGCAGTCCAATCGGACCTCTGGCATGGAGTTTCTGGGTCGAGATGCCGATCTCGGATCCGAACCCGAACTCGTAACCGTCGGTGAACCTGGTGGAGGCGTTCACATAGACAGCGGCCGAATCGACCCGGTCGGTGAACTCGCGGGCCGCGTCGTCTGAAGAGGTGACGATCGCCTCGGAGTGGTTGGTCCCGTGGGAGTTGATGTGTTCGATCGCCTGATCGAGAGAGTCGACCACGCCCACGGCCATCTTGAGCGCGTGGTACTCGGTATCCCAATCCGCGTCGTCAGCGAGCCCGACCTCTACACCGTCGGGCGCCAAGGCGACCACCTTCTCATCACCGACCAGCTCGACTCCGGCTGCCGCTAGCTCTGGCAGGGCGATTGGCAGGAACTTACTTGCCACCGCTGAGTCCACCAGCAGGGTCTCCGCAGCGTTGCAAACACCTGGACGCTGAACCTTGGAGTTGAACGCGATACGGCTGGCCATCTCGAGGTCGGCATCGGAGTGGACATAGACATGGCAGTTCCCGGCAGCCGCGTACATCACGGGGACCGTCGCGACCTCCTTCAACGCCGCCTTGAGTCCCTCACCGCCGCGCGGAATCACCAGGTCGACCACCCCCTCCTGGGTCGCAATCTCGGCCAGCTCTTCGCGTCCTCCCCCAGCGACCAGGGTGACCGCGGCGATAGGAATTCCCGATGCCTCCAAAGACTCGTTCAGCACCTCGCCGAGGGCGAGATTCGAAGCTCGGGCAGAGCTGGAGCCTCTGAGCACGGCTGCGTTGCCGCTCTTGAGACAGAGAACAGCAGCGTCGATTGTCACGTTTGGGCGCGCCTCGTAGATCACAGCGACCACACCAATCGGAACACGGCGCTTCTCGATCTGGAGACCGTTCGGAATCTCCCAACTCTCGACCACCTCCCCAACCGGATCGGGAAGCGCTTTCACCTCGCGAACCCCGTCGGCCATTCCCGCTATCCGTTCATCGGTCAGCTCGAGCCGGTCGAGCAGCGCCTCGCTCAAACCTTCCTCGCGCCCGGCCTCGAGATCATCGGCATTCGCCGCGAGGATCTGATCCGTGGCGGCTTCCAGGCGCCCGGCGAGATCCTCGAGACAGGCGTCTTTGGTCTCGGTATCGAGGGAAGAGAGAAAGTGGAACGCATCACGTGCGGCGCGACACGCCTCGGTGATTGATTGTGATTCCGTCGTCATGGTCAGCGAAGGGTAGAAGAGAGGCGACCCGCAGACGCTATTCCGGGATCAGGTGAGTACAAACCGGTCTCTGTGGATTGCCTCGGCCGCCGCATCCGGGAACCTCTCGGCAACCTGATCGGTCCTCATTCCCATGACAGCCGTCATCTCGGCGGCACCCCACGAAGCTATCCCCTTGCCGATCACGGCTTCACCTGAGACCACCTCCACTGCATCGCCTGAGAGGAATTCACCCTCCACCGAGATGATGCCGACCGGCAGCAGGCTGCTGCCGGAATCGCGCAAGCGCTCTGCGGCGCCGTCGTCGATTACCAGACGACCCTTGGCAGGCTTTGCGTAACGGAGCCAGAGCTTGAAGCCCGAATCCGGCTCGGCGTGAGCTGTGAAGCGGGTTCCAACGGAATCGCCCGCTACGGCGTCTCTGAGCGAGCCCTCGGCGGTGCCGTCGCAGATGACGGTCTCGATTCCCGAAGCTCCTGCCATGCCCGCAGCGGCGACTTTGCTGCGCATTCCGCCTAGGCCGAAGGGTGAGGTTCCGTCGCCGATCTCGAGGTCGGCGATCTCGGTTGCGTCGGACACCTCACTGATCAACTCGGCCGACGAGTCCTCGCGGGGATCGGCGGTGTGGAGTCCGGCAATGTCGGTGAGCAAGACCAACAGACGAGCCTCCATCATTATCGCCACCTGTGCTGCGAGGAAGTCGTTGTCGCCGAAGGTGATCTCGTCGGTCGCGGTGGTGTCATTTTCGTTCACCACAGGAGTCACTCGCCAGTCGAGCAATCGCGTCAAGGTGCTGCGCGCGTTCAGCCAGTGGTCACGTATCTGCAGATCCGATGCGGTCAGCAGCACCTGGGCTGCGCGAACCTCATCGGCTCCGAGGCGCGACTCGTAGGAGCGGAATAGATCTCCCTGACCCACGGCAGACGCCGCCTGGAGCTCGTCTATCGCGGCAGGGCGCGCCTCCATGCCCATCAATCTCATTCCGCGCGCTATCGCGCCCGAGGTCACGAGGATCACTCGCTCTCCCCCGCCGTGCAGAGATGCCACCTGGGCGCAGACGAGATCGAGCACGTCTTCGCGCAGGCTCCCGTCGGGGGCAGCCACGATCGAGGATCCGAGTTTGCAGACGACCGTCATGGTCGCCTGAGTCTATGAGCGGCGAAACGCGGAGGTGGGCGCCGGTGTGCGAGAGCTATCTGACTCGCCAGCGAAAGGTGGTCGTCGGACCCTCGAGACCAAAGAGCACTGCATGTACGCGGAATGTGTGACGGCCAGGCTTGAGCTTCCGGTAGGTCTTCGGTGTCGTGCACAAACCCTCCGGCCGAGCATCGATCTGGCAGAAAGTCGAGCCTGCGGCGCCAGCGGTCGGGGCAAAACGGAAGGTGGCGACCTTCGACCGTGTGCTCGCGCGAGGCTTGGCGGTCAACCTCATCGTCGCCGGGACATCGAAGGTTGCGGTGACGGACTTGGCCGCGTCCATCGTCAGGGTGCAATCGCTGGCCGAACCGCTGCAACCGCTTCCGGACCATCCGAGGAACGCGGAGCCGGCAGAGGCGGTCGCAGAGAGTGTCACCTCCGTACCCGTGAGGAAACTCGACGAGGTGAAAGAAGGAGTCGAGCCAGCCGTTGTGGTGGCGGTGATACTCCCGTCGCCAGTACCACTCTTGGCCACGGTCAAGAGTTCGGTGGTAGCGGGGCCCCAGTCGGAGTTGGCGCCGAAGGGGCCGCTGATGCTGGCACCCGTAGCTGTCAACCTGGTCAGCCCAGTCCCGTTCAGGTTCGCTCTATAAATGCTTGGGCCCACTCCGGTTCCGTCGTTGTAATACGAGCCGAAGATTATCTTCGTGCCGTCGGGCGAGTAGGCGGGGTAGAAGCCGGCCGGAGCCGCGAGGTCTGCATCGTCGGTGAAAACCGAGATGTTCCCTCCGTCGGCAACATCAGCGGTCATGATCTCCGCAGAGCCAGAGCGGGAACTGGTCCACGCGAAGCGGGCGCCGTCAGGAGAGATAGATGGCCTGCTGTAGTCGGCTCCCGCGTTGTTGGTCAGGTTCGCCTTGGATCCGCCTGTGAGTGCGTCCATCGAGAAGATCTCCTGATCCGTACCACCGCTGGTCCCGATATTCCTCTCCCAGAGAACTTTCGTGCCGTCTGGCGTCACCGATGGGGAATCATCGTCCTGCCCAACACCGGCAGAGTCGTCGGTCAGTCGGATTTCACCGAAGTAGGCGTTTCCCACCTCGATACGGTAGATCTCGCTGGCGTCTCCGCTGCCGCGGACCTCCGCCAGATGGGTTCCGTCCGGATACCAGGCAGGTGATCGGTCGACACTTCCGCTCTGCGTGCTTCGCGTCTGATTGGAGCCGTCGACTGCGCTCATCGTGTAGATCTCGTAGTTGCCATCGCGAGTGGAGGCGAAGGCAACCGTTCTCCCGTCGGGCGAGAGGGCAGGCTCGATGTCATGGACCGAATCGTCGTTATCGGTCAACTGGCGCAGATCGGTTCCGTTCGAGGACATCGAGTAGATCTCGTATCCACCGTCGCGGTTGCTCGAGAAGACGATCCGGCCGTTTGTGCCGGGAAAGGTTGCGCCCTGTGTGCCCGCTGCTGCGACCAGAAACGCACAGACTGTGATGGACGCGGCAATTGCGGCCAGAAGGGGTGAGGAACGCCTTGTGAAAGCAGGCTGCTTCATCGGTCTACCGTGATTAAACAAGCTTCGCCGGAGAAAGTTTCGTCTCCGAAGTCGGTCAACTGAAATCTAGTTCGAACTCCTCGTCTCCCACGACTACTTCGTGGCCGCGCTCGAATCCTGCCCTGCGGAGTTCAGCGAGCACGCCGATCTCCTTCAAGCGGCTTTCGAGGTATCCGAGTGCCTCCGGATTGGAGAGATCATGGCGGGCGAACAGGAGCTCGATGCCACGGCCCTCGATCCTCCACTTGCCTGCGCCGTCGGCCACGACCTCGAAGCCCTCGTCTTCGCCCGGGCGGTAGATCATGTGTCCGGCACCTGCTCCGGCTGCCGTCGACTTGGGAGCGCTGACAGCGTCGGCTGGCAAGGCAGCGAAGATCTCACGCTTCAAGTCATCGAGACCCTCCCCCGTGGCAGACGATGCCGCGAGCACCACAATGGGCGCATTTTCGCCAGAGCCGACCTCAGCCCGCAGCTCATCCAGGGCGACTGCCACTTCCTCAGTCGATGCGAGGTCCCGCTTGGAAAGGACGAGGATTTCTGGGAGCGACTCGAGTCCCTCCCCGTAGCTTGCAAGCTCGGCTCTCACCGCCCGGTAGTTCATGGCAGGGTCGCCCTCCGATGGCTCGATTTCGACCAGATGTACGAGCAGGCGACAGCGCTCGATATGGGCGAGGAACTCATGTCCCAGACCGGCGCCCTCGGCGGCCCCTTCGATCAAGCCGGGGATGTCAGCGAGGGCGAGCGCTCGATCGTCGAAGTCGAGTATCCCGAGCGCCGGCTCGAGGGTGGTGAACGGGTAATCAGCGACCTTGGGAGTGGCTCTGGTCAGCCGAGCGAGCATCGATGATTTACCTGCGTTCGGCAAGCCGACCAGGCCGACATCGGCGAGCATCTTCAGCCGAAGCTCTATCCAACCCTCCTCGCCGGCGAGTCCACGCTCGGCAAATCGTGGGGTGCGTCGGGTAGAGGTTGCGAAGCGCTTGTTGCCCGCGCCACCCACTCCCCCTCTTGCCGCAGTGAGTCGCTCGCCCGGTGAGAGCAGTTCGCGCTCGGTTCCGTCGATTCCGCTCACCACCGTTCCGGGCGGAACCTGGATTACGAGGTCTTCGCCGGTTTCGCCGCGGCGACGGCTGCCGCTGCCGTGAGAGCCGCGCTCGGCCCTGAAGTGACGCCGTTTGCCAAGCGCTGAGAGATCTCTGCGCTGCGGATCGCAGACGAGCACCACCCCACCACCGTGGCCGCCATCACCGCCGTCGGGTCCGCCCCGCGGCACGTGTGCTTCACGCCGGAAGCTGACACAACCGTTTCCGCCTGCGCCACCCTCGACCCAGATTCTTGCCTGATCGAAAAGCATCTCAGCGCGAGTATCGCGCCTCTGCACTCAGGCGCTGAAACCCACCGCCCCTGCGGTGGGTGAACTACTCGCCGTTGCTCTCGGGGCTCTCGGCTGGAGCAGCTGGTGCCATCTCGACGGCACCATTCTCGATCACGCTGACCAAGCGACCGCGCCTGCCGGGCTTGAACTCGACCGTTCCCGGCCTGGTGGCAAACAAGGTGTGATCGCGCCCCATACCTACGCCGTCGCCGGCGCGAAAGCGGGTGCCGCGCTGGCGCACGATGATCTCGCCGCCCGAGACTGCCTCGCCAGCGAAAACCTTGACCCCGAGCATCTTCGGGTTCGAGTCACGACCGTTCCTGGAGGAACCGAGCCCCTTCTTATGAGCCACTCTCTTCCTCCTTCTTCGCTGCGGGCTTGCGTGAAAGCATCTTGATCTCGGTCACTTCGAGCCTGGTCAGCTCGGAGCGATGACCCTTGGTGCGGCGATACCCCTTACGGCGCTTGTACTTGAATACCCGGATCTTCGGCCCACGTTCATGGGCGGTCACCTTGGCCTCGACCTTGACTTTTTCGCAGTCGGGGCCGGCGACCATCCCGCCATCGCTGAAGGCAACGGCCTTGAGACCGACCTTGTCACCCTCTTCGGCCTTCAGGCGGTCGACGAGCAGGGTCGAACCTTTCTCGACTCTGTACTGCTTACCACCTGTCTCGATTACTGCGTAAGCCATCTCTGTTCCTTAGTTTGGTCGTCCCGCGGGGCGCTGCCCCGCTACGGCGAGGCAGTGTAGCCCCTACTCGGCAGCCGGCGCGGCAGCTTCGCTGCCAATCAGCTCCGCAGTGGCCTCCGCACGCCCCACGCTCGCGATCTTGATCATCCTACGCTCGCCGACCTGGCTGGCCGCGCCAGCAATCGAGACCACGTAGGAGTCGACCCGAGCGACTCCGTCGTCGGGGTTGTACATGTGCGGTTCCTCGATCTCGACCAGCACCTCGTCGCCCACTGCAAAAGGCAGAGACTGCTCGGTGATCTTCTCATCGGTTCCGCTGCCGGTCACCTCGAATGTGTCGAGCGCAAGGGCATCGCCACCTTCGAAGTGGAACCGCTTACCGGTTCGCTCCTCGAGCTCGCGCAAACCTGAGTCCGGCTTGAGCAGTTCGCGTGCGACCTTCGGATTGACCCTGATCAAATACGCCTCGGGCGAAGGGTCAGCAGCAACCACATCGTCCAGCTGTCTCATGACCTCGATCGAAACGGTCTCTTCGGAGCTGACCACCCCTTCGCCGTCGCAGGTCGGGCAGGGCTTGGTCAGGATCTCGCGGACACCATCGGTCACATTCTGTCGCGTCATCTCGACCAGTCCAAGCGGTGAGATCTCGACCACATACGTCTTGGTTCGATCCTCTTCCAGAGCCTTACGCATCGTCTTCAAGACCTGCTCGCGGTTGCGTGAGCGGGCCATGTCGATGAAGTCGATCACGATGATTCCGCCGATGTCGCGCATCCGCAGTTGACGAACCGCCTCTACAGCGGCCTCGACATTGACCTTGGTGATCGTGTCCTCGAGTCGACCTTTGCCACGGCCCGTGAAACTGCCGCTGTTGACATCGATCACCGTCAGAGCCTCGGCGTAATCGATGATCAGATAACCGCCCGATGGCAGATCGACTCGGCGAGAGAGCGTTGAATCAAAGGCTTCGATGGCCCCCCAACGCTCGAAGATCGGCTCACGGTCGTCGTAGAACTCGACCCCGTCGACCAGGTCGGGGGCGGTGCGTTCGAGGAAGTTCCGGACACGCTCGTACTGCTGCTGATCGTCGATAACGCAGCCTTCGAGCTCTTCGGCGAGAACGTCACGTAGAACTCGAATCGAGAGATCAGCCTCTTGAAAGATCAGGTCCCCCGCCCCGGCTTCCTCGGCGCGACGCTGGACTACCTCATCGAGCTTGTGCAGGTAGAGGACCTCGCGCGCAAAATCACGCTGTCCCACTCCTTGAGCGGCGGTCCGCACGATCACGCCGCCAGAGCCGATGTCGACTTTGTCGATTATCTTGCGCAGCCGCTGGCGTTCGCCGTCGGGCAGCCGCTTCGAAACCCCTGTACCGCCTCCCTGAGGCATGTACACGAGGTAACGGCCGGCAATCGAAAGCTGCATCGAGAGCCTTGTCCCTTTGCTCTTCAAGGGATCCTTGACGACCTGGACCACGATCTCCTGACCGGGCTTGATCAGCTCGTTGATTCGCACGCCATCCCCATGGCCGCGCTTTGGTGTCTCCTTGCCTCCAGGGAGGACTATCTCATCGACATGAAGGAATCCATTCCGCTCCAGACCGATGTCGACGAATGCCGCCTCCATTCCGGGCAGAACGTTGTCCACTTTCCCCTTGTAGATGTTTCCGACGATCGACTTGCGTCCTTTTCGCTCCACATAGAGCTCGGACACCTGCCAGCCGTCGCCGGGGTTTGCTTTGGTCGACCGATCGGGCTTTCCCTCGGCCTCGAGCGTCGCAACCCGGGTCTCGCCCGGATCCACGCTCACGAGAATTGTCTTTTTCATTTGTTTCCTTTCCGCGCCGGGCAGATACTCCGGCAGAGGCGCACGACTCGATACGACCCGCAGAAAGCGGGTTCGTCGAAATGCAGCGGGTCTCTGTGGGGTCTCTGGTTATCAGCGCAACGGGGTGTTGTTTGCCCCGTCGCCTGGCTCGAGCCGCATCTGGACATGAACGGCCTGCATCAAACCGATTGCCAGGAAGGTCACCAGAACAGATGAGCCTCCATAGCTCATCAGTGGCAGTGTTATTCCTGTTACCGGCATTAGACCTAAGTTCATTCCGATGTTCACGAAGACCTGGAAAAGCAGCATCGCGGCGATTCCGCCGACGACGAGGGTTCCGTAGAAGTTCTTTGATTGGATCAAGAGTCTTAGCGCCCGCCAGATAAGTAGGGCGTAGAGACATATTACGAACCCAGCGCCCAAAAAGCCGAACCGTTCGCCGATTACGGCGAAAATGAAATCTGTGTGTCGTTCCGGCAGAAAGCGCAAATCCGCCTGAGTCGAGTCTCCCCCACGCCCAGTCTTGCCTCCGGAGCCGATCGAGATCAGGGCCTGATTGACCTGATAGCCAGCGTCAGCAGGGTTTGTGCTCGGTGAAAGGAAGCTGGTGAGCCGGTCCTGCTGGTACTGGCGGAGGATCGGAACGCCTGCTGCAGGTGCCGCAACCAAGACGAGCGCACCAAAGGCCAGAATCACGCCGCCCAAAGCAACCATGTGCTTCCAGGGTGTGCCGGAGAGGAAGAGAATCGTCAAGGTAATGAACCCGAGCACGATCGCCGTGCCGAGATCGGGCTGCAGAAAGACCAGAACGGCAGGGAAGAATCCGAGCAGTATCAGGCGGATGGTGCGGCGAGGGTCATCGACGCGACGGGCCGCCTCGATCGCAAAGCCAGCAAGGGTGACGATCAGGATCACCTTGGCGAGCTCAGAAGGCTGGAACCTGAAGTAAGGCAGCTCTATCCAACGGCGCGAGCCTCTCGCGGCGGCTCCGAAGAGGAAAACCAGCAGGATCGTGCCGATCATGAAGGTGTAGAGGCCAA
>JBEIRY010000066.1:0-9397 GCA_040375675.1 Thermoleophilales bacterium
ATCGGAGTGGGCTCAGCCGAGGCGGCGGCCGGCAGGCAGAGCGCGACGAGGGCAACTGCGAGGGCAACGAGCTTGGAGTTCTTCACGTGGGGGCCTTTCTCTAAAGGATTTGAGTTGATCAGCGGGTTTCCCTGCGAGAGAAGATGCCCGCCGACAGGTCCAAATCTATCAGCCGAGCTGACCAGATTATTGCTTGCGGTAGGAAAGCAAATTCATGCTCAGCCGGTCGGAAACGGCGCGCCTGCGAAGCCGACGAACCAGATCAACAGACCGATCAGCGAGACGATCGCGGTCGCGATGAACAGCTTCTCGATCGGGTCGGTCTTGCTCTCGCCGGGCTGAAACGGCGTGTCACGCAGGCTTCGGTTCCAGGAGGCGCGCTTGGACTCGCGCTCCAACTCTTCGGGGTCGACCACCCTGGCTCTGACCCACGATGCAACCACCAACAACAGCCAGTAAGTGACGATGATCCCGACGAAGATGAACAGAGCGATCGATCCGGTGATAGCTCCGGGCTCGCCGTAGATCACCGAGGCGAGATAGATCCAGAGCGTCGGCACTCCGAAGCCGAAGAGGATCGCCCCGAGAATGATGAAAAGCGTCGAACCGGTTCCGGCCACGAACCTGCCGAAGCGCTGAAAGAGATCGGTCAAGTCCTGTCGCCCCTACTCGCCTGCCGGCGCCGGAGCCGACTTCACGAGATCGCGATCCGGATCTATGCCCCAGCGGCTCGCGGTGTCGGTGAGCTCCGGGCGCATCTGCCAGCCGTCGGGGCGCTCGTCGCCCTCGTGCACCGGGCTTGCGCCCTTCAGCGCCATGCAGCCGTGGTTGTCTCCGATCCGGCGGATCTCGGCGATCTCCTCTGGGCTGAGCCTGATCTCGGCTGGTAGGTCCGCCAACTCCTCGCGCTTCGACTCGACCGTGCGGGCATCCGGGCCTGCCTCCTGCACCAAGGTGGGGGCAACACAGCTCACGGCAGGCTGTGCGAGGTTCCACTGACACGCTGCCTGGAGCAGCGTCAGATCGTGTTCTTTCGCGATCGAGCGCATCTCGTCTATCCGCTCACGACCGGACTCGATCCAGCCGTCGGGCCGGAAGGCGCGGTGGTCGCGCTCGCCGAGGCCTTCGGGTGAGGTGAGGTCGTCCCAGAACAAGCCGCCGTAATCGACAACACGGGTGATCACCTCCACCCCGTTCTGTTCGCAGGCGCCGAGGGCCAGCTCGCCCGGCCAGGGCTCGAGCGGGTTCAAGATCAACATCGCGTAGTCGATCTCACTGCCGAAGCGCTCCACGCAGTCGATCACATCCAAAGTGAAGCCGTTGGCGGGGCCAGGAGCGATGCCGATCGCGCCGGTGAGGCCCTCGTCGCGCAGAGCTCGCATGCCATCCCATACGACCTCACTGGTGAAGCCGATCTGATCGGGGTTGTGGAGCAGCAGGGCATCGAAGCGATCGAGTCCGGTCCGCTCCAGACTGCGCTCGGTCGCCATGCGAAGGTAGTCGAGGTAGGCGTCCGGTCCGCGAAGCGCCGGGTCGGTGAAGCGCGGGAATCCCTTCGCTCCTTGCCGCTCGCCCTCATAGAAGTCGTGGCCGACCGCGCCGACCACACAGAACTCGTCGCGGGAGAGATCGGTGCTTTCGAGGGCACGCCCGAGAAGCTCATCAGCAGCGCCTGCGCCATAGGCATCGGCGGTAAGCACCGTGTCGATACCACCGCCCGGGCGAACGAGCGCCTCCAGACGCTCCTCCGAGATCTCTTCGCCGAAGTGCATGAAGCGACCACCACTCCAGGTCCCTACGGCTGTGGTTCCGGGCTTTCTCATGCCCAGAGAGGTTAGGGGAGGCTCAGTCTGAAGAGTCGGACTCTTCGGCGTCCGAGGCATCGGCCTCGGGTGCTGTGTCTGAGTCCTTCGCGTCCGCTGCTGGCTTGGCGCCAACCGCAACCGGCTCCTTCTGCTTCTTGGCAGCGGGCTTCTTGCGGGGCTTCACGATCTTGAGCTTGAGCGGTTTGTCTTCCTCGTCGCCCTTGGTGTCGCGCTCGACCCGCACGGTCGAGCCCTCGGGCATCGAGCCTGCCTTCAGGACCTCGTCGGCCAGCGGATCTTCGATGTAGCGCTGGATCGCACGGCGCAGCGGGCGCGCGCCCATACCCGGATCCCAGCCCTTGTCGACCAGGAGATCCTTGGCTTCGTCGGTCAAGTCGAGCTGCAGCGAGTGCTCTGCGACCTGCACGCGCACGCGGGCGATCATCAGGTCGACGATCGACTTGATCTCCTCCTTGGTCAGCTTGTGGAAGACGATCACCTCGTCGATCCGGTTGAGGAACTCGGGGCGGAAGACCTTCTTCAACTCGCCCATGATCCGGCCCTTCATGTCGTCGTACGAAGCGCCGCCCTCCTCGGCATCGGAGGCAGCGAACCCGAAGGACATGTCCTTCGAGATGTCCTGGGCGCCGACGTTGGAGGTCATGATCACGATCGCGTTGCGGAAGTCCACGGTACGACCCTGCGAATCGGTAAGACGGCCGTCCTCGAGGATCTGCAGCAGCACGTTGAAGACATCGGGGTGGGCCTTCTCGATCTCGTCGAGCAGCAGCACCGAGTACGGCTTGCGGCGTACGGCCTCGGTGAGCTGGCCGCCCTCGTCGTAGCCGACGTATCCGGGAGGCGAGCCGACCAAACGGCTGACCGCGTGCTTTTCCATGTACTCGGACATGTCGATCCTGACCATCGCGTCTTCGTCGCCGAAGAGGAACTCGGCGAGTGTGCGGGCGAGCTCGGTCTTGCCGACACCGGAGGGGCCGAGGAAGATGAACGAACCAGCCGGGCGCTTGGGATCCTTGATTCCGGCTCGCGAGCGACGGATCGCCTTGGAGACGGCGGTGATCGCAACCTCCTGGCCGATCACGCGCTTGTGGAGCTCTTCCTCCATGCGGACGAGCTTCTTGGTCTCAGCCTCGGTGAGCTTGAAGACAGGGATTCCGGTCCACATCGAGACGATGTCGGCGATCTCTTCCTCGCCCACCTCGGGACGCTCGCCACCTTCGCCCTCGCTCCACTCCTGCTCGAGATCCTTCTTCTTGTTGGTCAGACGCCGCTCCTGATCGCGCAGGTTTGCGGCCTTCTCGAACTCCTGAGCCTCGATCGCGGCTTCCTTGTCGCGACGGGTGGTCTCGATCTCACCCTCGAGATCGCGGTAGACGGGAGGCTGGGTCATCGACTTGATCCGCATCCGCGATGCAGCCTCGTCGATCAGATCGATCGCCTTGTCGGGCAGGAAGCGCTCGGAGATATAGCGGTCGGCGAGCTCGGCGGCGGCCTCGAGGGCCTCGTCGAGGATCTTCACGTGATGGTGGGCCTCGTAGCGTTCGCGCAGACCCTCGAGGATCTGGACGGTCTGCTCGGTCGAGGGCTGCTCGACCTTGATCTGGGCGAAACGGCGCTCCAGCGCGGCGTCGCGCTCGAGGTACTTGCGGTACTCGTCGAGCGTGGTCGCACCGATCGTCTGCATCTCGCCACGGGCGAGTGCGGGCTTGAGGATCGAGGCGGCGTCGATCGCGCCCTCTGCGGCGCCAGCGCCGACCAGGTTGTGCAGCTCGTCGATGAAGAGGATGATGGCGCCGCGCTGAGTGAGCTCCTTCATCACCTTCTTCAGGCGCTCCTCGAACTCACCTCGGTACTTGGAACCGGCTACGAGAGCAGCCAAATCGAGCGTGTAGATCTGCTTGTTGCGGAGGAGTTCGGGGACCTCGCCGCTGTTGATCTTCGCGGCCAGACCCTCGACCACGGCGGTCTTGCCCACGCCGGGTTCGCCGAGCAGGACGGGGTTGTTCTTGGTCCGGCGCGAGAGCACCTGCATGATCCGCTCGATCTCGGTCTCGCGACCGATCACCGGGTCGAGCTTGCCGTCGGCGGCGAGCTTGGTCAGGTTGCGACCGAACTGGTCGAGCAGCTTCGAAGACTTCTTGCCCTCGCCGCTCGGCGCACCAGAGCTGGACTCGCTGCCTCGCTTGGAGCCGCCGGGGCCGGAGAGCATCCGGATCACCTCGTTGCGGATCTTCTCGGAGTCGGCGTCGAAGTCGAGCAGGATGCGGGCTGCAACGCCCTCGTTCTCGCGGACCAAGCCGAGCAGGATGTGCTCGGTGCCGATGTAGTTGTGGCCAAGGGAGAGTGCCTCGCGAAGGGTGAGCTCGAGCACCTTCTTGGCGCGCGGGGTGAACGGAATCTGGCCGGCGGTTACCTCTTCGCCAGATCCGACGATGCGGACGACCTGCGAGCGGACGCGCTCGACCGTGATGTCGAGCGACTCGAGCACGCGTGCAGCGAGACCCTCCTCCTCGCGGAGCAGGCCGAGCAGGATGTGCTCGGTGCCGATGTAGTTGTGCTTGAGAGTGCGAGCCTCTTCCTGGGCCAGCACTACGACTTGGCGCGCTCTCTCTGTAAATCGTTCGAACATCGGTATCTACTCGCCTTTCGCCTTTCCGGTCTCGGGTATCGGTCTTTTCGGTTTCGGGTGGTCTATCAACCCACCCGGCGGGGTGGGGTTTCGATATTTCGGTGTGTCGTGAGTTTCGGTCTCGAGCCAGTCGATGAATCTGACTCTCTCCGCCCTACCCCCGGTCCACACCCGGACTGAGAGCATTATAGGGAGGCGGTGTTTCGGGCCCTGTGGCCTCGTGCACCGAGTACGCGAGAAATCCCGCAGTTACCGGCGTTTGCGGGGGTTTTTGGCCCCCGAGGGGACATAAGTACGCGTCTGGCGTTGCAGATTCAGTCGCGCATCGCGGGGAAGAGCAGCACTTCCCTCAAGCTCGAAGCGCCCGAGAGGATCATCACCAAGCGGTCGATTCCAAGCCCTACTCCTCCGGTCGGCGGCATTCCGGCCTCGAGGGCCTCGATGAAGGCTTCATCGTAGGGCTGGGTTTCGTCGTCGCCGCGCTCGAGTTCTTCGGCCTGCTGCTCGAACCGGCGACGCTGCTCGTCGGGGTCGTTGAGTTCCGTGAAGGCGTTGGCGATCTCCATACCTCCGACGAACGCCTCCCAGCGCTCCACCAGACCTTCATCGCTGCGGTGGTTCTTGGCAAAGGGCGAAAGCTCCACCGGATAGTCGGTGATGAAGGTGGGCTCGATCAGCTTCGGCTCGACCTGCTTGGAGAGCAGTTCATCGACCAACTTGCCCCAGCCGGCCTTGGGATCGACCTCTCCGCCCATCGCCGCGGCCAACTCGTCATGGCTCGGGTGCTCCATCACATCGATGCCCGACTCCTCGCGGATCGCGTCGCGCAAGGTGACGCGCCGCCAAGGCGGAGCGAGGTCGATCTTCTTGCCGTCGCGCTCCACCTCGGTCGTGCCGAGGACATCGCGCGCCACGCCCGAGACCAGCTCCTCCAGGCGGCGGGCCTGATCGTCGTAGTCGGAGTAGGCCTCGTACCACTCGACCATCGTGAACTCGGGGTTGTGCTTCATCGAGATGCCCTCGTTGCGGAAGTCCCGTCCGAGTTCGTAGACGCGATCGATACCTCCCACCACCAGCCGCTTCAGGTAGAGCTCGGTTGCGATTCGCAGGTAGAGGTCGCGGTCGAGTGAGTTGTGATGGGTGGTGAAGGGCCGCGCCAGCGCACCTCCGTAGAGCGGCTGCAGGATCGGGGTCTCGACCTCGACGAACCCGGCCTGGTCCAGGTAGGCCCTGACACCTGTGACGGTCTTCGCTCGCAGGCGGAAGAGCTCACGTGACTCCTCGTTGGCGATCAGATCCAGCTCGCGACGCCGGTAGCGGGTCTCGGTGTCGGTCAGGCCGTGATGCTTTTCGGGCGGAGGGCGAAGGCTCTTGGAAAGCAGGGTCCAGGAGGTCGCGCGAACGCTCAGCTCGCCGCGCTTGGAGACGAAGATCGTCCCCTCCACACCGAGGATGTCGCCCAGATCGAGGGAGACGATCGAGTCGAACTCGTCCTGTCCCAACTCATCCACCCGCGCCTGGACCTGGAGCTTGCCGCTGCCGTCGCGCGGGTCGAGAAACGCCTGCTTTCCCATCTCGCGGCGAGCGGTCAGGCGACCGGCTATCCGGCAGGTCTCGGTGGTCTCGGTGCCGGCCTCGAGTGAATCGTGCTCAGCGCGAACAGCCGAGATCTCGGTGCGGTCAGGGAAATCATGGGGATAGGGGTCTGTTCCACTCGCCCGAAACCCCTCGAGCTTCAGGCGACGATCGTCGCCGGCCTCCACCCTCAGGCCCGCTCGATCTTGGTGATCTTGAACTTCTTCTTCGGGCCTTTGGGGGCCTCGACGGTGACTATCTCGTTGCGCTTGTGACCAAGCAGGGCCTTGCCCATCGGCGACTCGTTGGAAAGCTTCTGCTGCGCGGGATCGGCCTCGGCCACTCCGACGATGTGGAACTTCTGCGACTTGCCTGACTTCTGGTCCTTGACATGAACGAGCACGCCGACCTCGACCTGATCGGTGTGGACCTTTCGCTTGTCTATGACGGTGGCGCGGCGCAGCCGTTCCTGAAGATGGGAAATCCTCTGCTCGAGCATCGCCTGCTCGTTCTTGGCGTCCTCGTACTCGGCATTTTCTGCGACATCGCCGAACTCACGCGCCTCCTTGATCCGCTGAGCAACCTCCGCGCGCCTGGCGGTCTGCAACTCCTCCAGCTCTTCGTTGAGCTTGGCGAGGCCTTCCTTGGTTATGGGTGTCTCTCGTGCCATTTACGTCCTCTCCGTGAGAGGGCGCGGGATTATAACGATGCGTCGACGGAATCCACCAGTACCTCGCAGAACCGCTCAGGGTCTTCGATCTGCGGGTAGTGACCGATACCGGGCAGGCGTGTAACTGGAGCCTGCGGGCGCAGTTCGAGAACGGCATCGAGCACGTTCGTGGTGGCGACAGGGTCCTCCAGCCCCCAAGCGAGGCGCAGGTCACCCTTCCAGTCGCGAATAGCTCCGTGCCAGCGATCCGCACGCCGCTCGCGCTCGTCCATGTAGGAGATCAAGAGATGGCCCATCCGACCGCCACCGTCGTAGTTGAGAAGCTGCCACTGATCGGTCGCCTCATCAGGCGTAAGCGGGTGCTCGGCCGAGAAGACCGAGCCGAACTGGTCGCGGAAGAATCGCTCGTTCTGCAACCGCGCGAGTACCGGCCCGAAGCGGCCACGAAGCAGCCGCTGCCCCAGGATCGGGCTGGCGGCCGACTGAACCATCGAGCCGTTGAAGAGCAGCACGCCCGAGACATCGAACCCGAGGCTCCCCTCGATGTCGCGCGCCAAAAGCTCCAGCCCCACAGAGGTGCCCATGTCGTGGCCGACCAGATAGACCGGTCGCCCCTGCACGCCGTGGCGGGCGACCAGCGATTCGACCAGATCGGCCTGGACCAGAAGAGAGTTCTCCTGCCGCGGCTTGCCCGATAGGCCAAATCCGAGGAAGTCGAGAGCGAGGATCGAGGCTTCGAGCCGACCCGGCAGGAGATCGAAGGCGGGCCGCCAATCGAAGCTGCTCGAGGGAAAACCGTGCAGAAAACAGATCAACGGGCCGTTGTCGTTCTGGGCCGAGTAGACGTGGATCGGATACTCACCGACTTCCTCGGTGCGGCCGCTCTCGGCCCAGTCGCGCACCCGGTGGCTCAGACCATCGAGGGTCGGGCGGGGTTGTGTGTAGAGATTCAAGGAGTCGTTGCTGTGGTGGTGGCGACCGGCTCGGCACTAGCCAGTGTGGGCAAGGACTCTACCTCCACTCCAGTCGAGGCGATCACCATCTCGCGGGCGTCTTCGAGGCTGTCGCTTTGCTGCAGCGAGACATCGAGTGCCTTGCGGTCATCGACCATGAGCCGCTCCACGTACCAGGGGTAGAACTTGCGCAGGTAACGGGCCGCTCTGTCTGGGCCAAGGTGATCTGCGGCCGAATCCATCACCCAGAAGAGTTCTGCCACCACCTCCTCGTTTCCCTGCGGGGCCTCGCCTTTGCCGGTCAGCTCGCCGAAGATCCACGGGTAGCCGAGAGCGCCGCGGGCAATCATCACCGCGTCGGCACCCGATGCCTCATAGGCGTGGAGCGCGGCCTCGACATCGCTCAGGCCACCCGAGATGATCATCGGGACCTCGATCGCCTCGGAAAGCCTGCGTGCGAGCGCGTAGTCGGGCTCGCCCTTGTGATGGACCTGGGCTGAGCGCGGGTGGAACCCGATCGCGGCAGCGCCGCCGTCTTCGACCAAGCGCACGGCCAGGTCGAGGCCGCGGGTGTCGCCGGTCTTGGTACCCGAGCGGACCTTGCAGGTGACGGGCAGGCCTGAGCCCTCGCGGGCCGCTACGCAGAGCGCTACCGCGCGATCTGGATCGTCGATCAGCGCAGCGCCGGAGCCGGTCTTCAAGACCTTGCGCACCGGGCAGCCCATGTTGATGTCGATGATGTCGGCGCCGGCCTCGGCTGCGGTGCGGGCCGCGGACGCCATCACCTCTGGCTCTTGGCCGAAGAGCTGAAGGGCGACCGGGTGCTCGTCGGGGTGCAGGCGGAGGAACTCGCGGTGAGTGCGCTCGTCGCCGTAGTGCAGGCCGAAGCTCGAGATCATCTCCGAGACCGCGAGCCCCGCGCCGTAGCGGCGCGACTGCAGGCGGACGAACCAGTTGCCGATGCCGGCAAGCGGTGCCAAGAGAACGCGGTTCTCGATCTCGACGTCGCCGATCCAGAAAGGCTCGGTCAAGGCGGGCTGAGGGTTTGCGACCGTCATTCAGGAGCCTCCATCTAAGCATTCCTCTCGTAGATCAACCGCAGGCCGGTAAGGGTGAGGAGCGGATCTGTCTCGTCGATCGTCTCGCAGTGAGGAGCGATCGTCTCGGCGATGCCGCCGGTTGCGATGCAGCGAGCCGGGGTTACGAGCTCCTCAGCCATCCGACGGACGATCCCGTCGACCAGACCAGCGAAGCCGTAGGCGAATCCCGACTGCACCGCGGCGACGGTGTGCTTGCCGATCGCATCGCCGGGCTTGGAGACATCTACCGAGGAGAGTCTCGCCGCACGTGATGCGAGCGCCTCGAGAGAGACCTCCACGCCTGGACCGATCGCCCCGCCCAGGTACTCACCGTCTGCGGATACCGCGTCGAAGTTGGTCGAGGTGCCGAAGTCGACCGTGATCGCAGCACCGCCGACCTTGTCGTATGCCGAAACGGCGTTGACCAAACGGTCCGAGCCGAGCTCGCGCGGGTTGTCGAGCAGGATCGGCATGCCGGTCTTCAGATCAGGGCCCACCACCAGCGCGCGCTGGCCGAGGTAGCGTTCGGAGAGGTCCTCGTAAACCGGCCCCAGCCGCGGCACCACCGTGGAGACGATCCCGCCCTGGAGGCCCTGAGGCGAGATGTCGGTCATGGTGAAGAGTCCGGCGATCTCCGAGGCGATCTGATCGGGTGTGGCGGCAGG
>JBEIRY010000019.1:0-28414 GCA_040375675.1 Thermoleophilales bacterium
ATCCTCTCGAGGACCGTTGCTCTACCGGTGATAGTCGGTGCGGCTTTGCTGAAGGGAAACCGACTGCGTAAGCGTGGCGTCTCGAAAGCAAATCGACGGGCACTGGCGGCTGGCACAGCGGCCTCTTTCGGCTCGACCCTCACCTCCCAGGCACTGATAGGGCTGGTCGAGCGCGACCGGGCGCTCTGGCCATATGCGCTCTACCGCAGCGGCCTCGCCGCGGTAACTCTGCTCAAACTCAGGTCGGAGCGCCGGGGACGGGCGCCTCGAAGCGCATCGGCTGCGACAAACGGCGTGCCGCACCGAAACGGCGCCGGAGGGAACGGCAGTATCGGGGCCATGTCCGGAGCCGAAGATTCAGGAGATGGCCCTTGAGCGCAAAGGACGCTTACGGCCGCGCAGGTGTAAGTCAGGACACCGCCGATCTGGCGGTCAGCCGCCTGGTGGGCGCGCTTGGCAAATCAAAGCACCGGACGCTTCTGCCGAGCGGCCACTACGCAAATGTGGTTGCCGTAGGTGACGACCTTGGAATCGCCATAACAACCGACGGAGTGGGGACCAAACTCCTGATCGCTGAGGCACTCGGACGTTGGGACACGGTCGGGATCGACTGCATTGCCATGAACGTGAACGACGTCATTTGCGTAGGAGCGGAGCCAATCGCCCTTGTCGATTACCTCGCCGTCGATCAGGCCGATCCAGATGTAGCCGAAGAGATCGGTCGAGGCCTGGCTGCAGGAGCAGAGATGGCAAACATCGACATCGTCGGAGGCGAGCTCGCGCAACTGGGCGACATCGTGAGCGGACTCGACCTTGCCGGAGCATGCTTCGGAGTGGTTTCCCCTGATGGCCTGGTCACCGGCAGCTCGATCCAACCGGGCGACGCAATCATCGGCATTCCGTCCAGCGGACTCCACTCGAACGGCTACACGCTTGCTCGCAGTGCTCTTGAGGAGGTCGGATGGGACGACACCACACTGGGCAGGCCACTAGGCGATGCGCTGCTCGAGCCAACCACCATCTATGTGCGGGCGGTAATGGCACTGCTCGGTTCTGAAGTGGATGTGAGAGGACTCGCTCACATCACCTCGGGTGGTCTGGAGAACCTGCTGAGACTCGATGCAGATGTGGTCTACGAGATCACCGACCCGCTGCAGCCACCGGCGATCTTCGAGCTGATCGCAGAGAAAGCCACGGTGCCAGATGAAGAGATGCACCAGGTCTTCAACATGGGATGCGGGTTCTGTGCGGTAGTGCCCGACGCAGACGAGCAAATGGCTGTTGCAACCATCGAAGAGTTCCACCCCGGCGCGCGGCGAATCGGTTCCGTCGTGGCAGGCACGCGGGCAGTCGTACGCGCCGGTTAACAACATGTAACGCATCGGTGATGTCGGTCGAGATGTCAGGTCTTCGTGGATAACCTCCCCCGAAGGGTCGTCTCCCCGCCAACATCAACCAGAGGACGGCAAACAACGTCGGATATATGTTCGAACCAGAGTCCAAACAGATAATCGGAGCGGTGCTGGTAGAGCGCTACCGAATCCAGTCCAAACTCGGAAGCGGAGGAATGTCCACCGTATACCTCGCAGTCGATCTGACTCTCGATCGGCCGGTTGCGGTCAAGCTCCTGCACAGGGAGATATCCGGAACTGACCACCAGCTCGAGAGGTTCCGTAAGGAAGCAAAGTCAGCTGCGCGGTTGAGCAACCCGAATCTGGTTCCCGTGATCGACGCCGGAGAACAGAACGGAAGACCGTTCATCGTCTTCGAATACATAGAGGGGCAGACCCTGAAGGAGGTGATTATCTCCAGTGGCCCTCTGCCGGTTGATCAAGCGGTCGCCTACGCGATCGAGATCGCCCGAGGCTTGCAGACAGCCCACGAAAACAGGCTCGTGCACAGAGACATCAAGCCGCAGAATGTGTTGATCGATCGGGAGGGCCGAGCCCGTGTTACCGACTTCGGGATCGCAAGGTCGCTGGAGGATGAGGGGGTCACTGACACAGGCGAAGTAGTTGGTACTACCGACTACGTATCCCCCGAGCAGGCCAGCGGAGAACCCGCCGACGAGAGGTCCGACATCTACGCGCTGGGGATAGTCCTCTACGAACTACTGACCGGCGAGGTTCCTTTCCAGGCTGAAAGCCAGGTGGCAGTGGCGATGAAACACGTCAGCCAACAGATTCCCGATGTGGCAGCAGTGCGTCCCGGGGTACCAACCACGGTCGCTGCGGTTGTGGACAAGGCAACCGAGAAGGACCCGGAGTACCGCTACGCGACGATCGCCGAGATGATCGCCGACCTGGAGATCTCTCTCGACGAGAGCGCTGCGAGAGAGCCAATCCAACGCCGCTCTGATCAGGCGACCACCGTGCTCAAGACCGTTCCGCCCGCCCGTAAACCCCTCACCTCATCCAAACGGGCATCGAGATTCGGAGTAGCGATGGGGATGATCGGCATTGCCCTGATCATCGGTGCGCTCGTCTGGGGAGGCGGACAGCTGAGTGGGTCCGGCGGCTCGAAACTGCCCATTGCCGCCATAAGCGACTACGACCCCGAGGGAGACGGGACCGAACACAGCACCGAGCTCGGTCGGATCGTCGATGGGGATCCATCTGGAAGCGCCTGGAGCAGCGAGACCTACTCGGTGGAGACCTTCGGAAACAAGAGCGGGGTGGGCTTCTATGTCGAAACCAAAGGCCCCCAGTCCGTGAAGTTGCTGAGGCTCCGGCTATCCGAGGCCGGGGCGTCGGTCGTGATCTACGCGGCACCCGGCGCTATAAGCCCACCAGCGACGCTTGATGGTTGGCAGTCAGTCGGTCAAGCAGCCGACCTTGGTACCACCGCGGAGATCGAACTCGACAGCAGCCAAGAGAGCGCCTACTACCTGGTCTGGTTCACCAGGCTGCCTGTTTCAGACGGAGGCGCCGGCTACCGGGTCGAGGTCAGCGACCTGACCCTCGAGAGTTAGTCGCGGAGAGAGTCCCGCGCGGCTTTCGCCTCCAGCGCCAATTCGAGCAACCGGTTGCAGAGAGCGGGGTAGGAAAGTCCTCCCTGTTCGAGCAGCTTCGCGTAGACACTGGTCGAAGTGAATCCGGGGATGGTGTTGACCTCGTTGAGCAGGACGAGGTCATCCTGTACGAAGAAGTCGCAGCGAGCCATCCCGCTGCAACCTGCGAGCCTGAAAACCTCAGCAGCCAGCCGCTCGACCTCGGCCAAGGCAGAATCTGTGATCTCAGCTGGGATCTCGAGATCCATACCGCCCGCTTTGTACTTGGCTTCGTAGTCGTACCAGTCGGAATTCACGCGCAACTCACCGGGGCGAGAGGTGATCAAATCCTGATTGCCGAGTACCGAGCACTCGACCTCCTTGCCCGGGGAGTTTGCCTCGACGATCACGCGTGAATCCATCGAAGCTGCCAGTTGAACGGCTTCGGGCAGCTGATCGAGGCTCTCGACTCTGGAAATACCCAAGCTGGAGCCTCCATGGGCGGGCTTGACCCAGAGGGGCAATCCGAGGTCTGAAATGCCATCCGGAGCAGGAAGGTCTGCGCCGACCTCGAGATAGGGAACCTGTGGGATTCCAGAAGATGCTGCAAGCGCCTTCAATGCAAGTTTGTCCATACATACAGCTGAGGCTTCGACCCCTGAGCCGACGTAAGCGATATCCAGCACCTCGAATACAGCTTGCACCGTTCCATCCTCACCGCCAGGTCCATGGAGAACCGGAAAGGCAACCTCGCAATCGAGCAGCCCTCCCATCGGGCGGATCTCCAACGGTTGCTCACTATGGGTCCATTCGCCCTCCCTGGTGATGAGAACCTCGACCGGTTCATGACCCGCTTCGGCGAGACCCTCGACGACTGACTTGCCCGAATTCAAAGACACGTCGTGCTCAGGAGAAACTCCCCCACTCAAGACGGCAACCCTCACGAGCCGCCTCCGACCGTCAGGGTGACGGTGTCGCCTCGCTGGGCGCGCGAGTCCGCAGACGGATACTGGTCGATCACCAACCCGAAATCCTGAGGAGGCGAGGTCGCGTCGATTCGAACCACCACCACGAATCCAAGCTTCTTCATCTTCTTGACCGCAGTGGACCGGTCATCACCGATCACATCGGGAACCACCACGGCACCCGAGGAAACGAAAATCGTTACCTGGCTGCCCTTCTTGACCTTGGTACCAGCTGTTGGTGCTTGATCCACGACCTCTCCAGCAGGCGCGGGGGCGTCTTGTTGTACGACGTTTGCGCTCAACCCGGCAGACTCCAGTCGAGAAAGGGCGGTATCGAGTTGCGTGCCCACCAGGCTTGGAACGGTCGACTGGGCCGTGCCCGATGAAACGAGGATCTTCACCGTGGAACCAACCGAGATCTCGGTACCCGCCGCTGGGTCAGTTCTGATCACAGATCCCTTCGGCACGGTGTCGGAGGCCTTGTTGATCAAAGTAACGACCAAGCCCTGATCCTCGAGCCTCTGACGGGCTTCTTTCGGTGACAACCCCGAGACATCCGGAATTGCGACCAGCGCAGGGCCGGTGCTGACACTGAGGGTTACGGTGGTGCCTTCGTCGACCACCGAATCAGGGACGGGATCCTGTTCCAGAACTGTATTCCTGGTTGCGAGATTCGGAACCGGATCTATTTCGGCATCCAAGCCGACGCCCTCGAGACGGACGACGGCGACCTCGGAGGTGAGGCCCGTGACATTGGGCACTGTTACCGAACCTGGTCGAGTGAGGAAGAAGGCAGCCAAGCCAGCTGCGATGGCGACGAGTACACCGGCGATGATCAGATTCCGCCGGCGTTTCTTGGCGGCCGCCTCTTCATCCGAGTCGGCTTCTTCATCAGCGGCACGGATCTCTGTGGTCCCCGCTTCGGCTGCCATGAGAGCCGCTGCATCCTGGCGGCTTGGCTTGTCGGGGTTCTTCATCGCAGCGTCCAGTGCGGCTTTGAAGGCATCGGCGTCCTTGTAGCGCTCAGCAGGGTCTTTCGAAAGCGCTCGCATTACCACTGCGTCGAGAGCCGGAGGCACCTTCGGGTTGAGGGAGCTGGGTCTCTTGGGGGTCTCGGTCACCTGCTTGAGGGCAACCGAAACCGCGGAATCACCGGTAAAGGGAACGGTTCCCGTCAGCGCTTCGTAAAGAATCACTCCGATCGAGTAGATGTCGGAGCGAGGCGTAGTTTCTCTGCCCTCTGCCTGCTCTGGTGAGAGGTACTCAGCTGTACCCATGACGGTCCCAGCCTGAGTTATGTCGGAGGCTTCGCCACCGGCGATACCGAAGTCGGCGACCTTGGCGCGTCCCTCATCGTCGATCAGCACATTCTGGGGCTTGAGGTCTCTGTGAACGATCCCTTTACGGTGAGCGAACTTGGCCGCGGCGAGGATCTGCTCGACGAAAGTCACGGCGTCGGGAACACTCATTCCCCCCTTGACCAGATCCTTCAGCGAGGGGCCGTCGATGTATTCCATGGCGATGAAGTAGGTATCGCGGAAGGTGCCTCGATCGAACACTCCAACCACGTTGGGGTGTTGCAGACCCGCAGCCGACTTTGCTTCGCGTTGGAACCGCTCGACGAACTCGGAATCTTGAGCAAAGCGATCGTGGAGGATCTTGATTGCAACCTCGCGGTCCAGCTCCGTGTCGGTAGCCAACCAGACATCGGCCATACCACCAGTGCCGACCTTTCTGATCAGCTTGTAGCGCTCATCCACAACGGTTCCCTTGCGTGCGCTAGCCACTGAGTGCCTCCTGCATCACCTGGGCGGCGATCGGGGCGGCAACGTCGCCCCCGTAACCACTGGTGCATTCAACCGTTGCCGCAACCGCGATTTGCGGATCGTCTGCAGGCGCAAATCCGATAAACCAAGCCTGATTGGGAGCGTCGCATCCCGGGCGGCCCTGGACTTCAGCGGTACCGGTCTTGCCCGCAACATCCACGCCGTACAGGGCAGCGGCCGTTCCGGTTCCTTCGGAGACGACGTTCTTCATCATCTCGGTCAGTTGTCTTGCGGTTCGTCGGTCCATCACCTTTGCGCAGGTCTCGGGGTTCAACTCATCGACTCGCTGATCCACATCGATCACCTTGGACCACAGTCTGGGGCACATCCTCTCCCCGTGATTTGCGACCGTCGCAGCCACCTCTGCCATCTGAAGGGGGGTGACCAGCAATCTCTCCTGGCCGATCGCGACACGACCAACGTCGATCGCATCACCAGAGGTCAGAAGGGTTCCTCCGTCGTATACCCCCGACGCCGTGAGCTGAAAACTCGGATAGTCGATGTTGGGCTTTTCACTGAAGCCATAGCGATCCATGTAGTCGAACAGGGTGTTCGCGCCGATGCTCTCTCCTACGTTCGCCCACGCGGTATTCACCGAATAGGTAAGCGCGTTAGTGAGATCTACCTCTCCAAAATTCTCTCCGTGGGCATTGGAGAGCGGAACTCCATCGATCGTCTGGGGGCTGCTGCCGTCGACAGTCGAAGTCGGCGTGAACTTACCGGTGTCGAGAGCGGCTGTTGCGGTGACGACCTTCATGGTCGAACCGGGCGGATAGCCGGACTGGGTCGCGCGATTGAATAGAGGGGCGGAAGGGTCGGTGTTCAGCTGGGAGTAGTCGTTCGGAACGAGATTCGGATCGTATTCAGGAGTGCTCACCATCGTCCGGACCTCACCTGTCTTCGGAACTATCGCGACCACCGCGCCAGCCTGTCCGGCCAAACCATCGACAGCTACCTGCTGCATGCTCGCGTCGAGGGAGGAGATGACCGTTGCACCCTCCTGTTTGTGCCCGGAAAGCTCATCGAGCACCGAGAGGAACTCGGACTTGTTGCCGATCAGCTCGTCGTTATGCGCCAGTTCGGTGCCAACGCGACCACGCTCGGTGAAGCTGTAGCCGATCGGATTACCGAAAAGCTCGCCGTACGGATACTTTCGGATCCAGATCCGGCTCTTGCCTAACCCCGAAGGAAGAGACTTGGCAATCACCTGGCCGTCTATCGAGCGTATGTCGCCCCTGTGTATCCGCTGTTCGAGCAACAAGGCCCGACGGTTGGCGGTGTTTGCCTTCAGCCCTGGGGCATCGAATACCGACCAGTACGAGGTGAACCCGAGCAGCAAGACGAACAGCGCCAAGATGAACGAGAAGAGTTTGACGATCTGGCTGTTCAAGCAAGACCACCGCCCTGCTCGAGCCGTGCATGCCTGCGAGCGTCATCGGAGATCATCAAGAGCAGGGCGATCAGGATCAAGTTGGCGATGATCGAGGAACCGCCGTAGCTGATCAGCGGCAGGGTTACTCCGGTGAGCGGGATCACGCGGGTGACGCCGCCGATGATCACGAACGCCTGCAATGCAAACACGGCAGTAAGACCGGTTGCGAGCAGCTTCGCAAAGCCGTCGTTGGCAAGCAGAGCTGTCTTGAAGCCTCTGGCGGCGATCATCAGATAGATCAAGATCACCGCTGCTCCTCCGAACAGGCCGAGCTCATTGACGATCACCGAGTAGATGAAGTCGGTATGTGGTGCGGGCAGGATTGCGCCGCAAGAAGGAAATTGATCAGCACAGTCTCGGGATACCTGAGGCAGTTCCAGAAGTGACGATCCGAGTCCTTGGCCGAAGAGTCCGCCATCAGCCTGAGCAAAGAGCGATTGCGAGATCTGATAGCCGGCGCCGCTTGCATCGGCAAAGGGGTCGAGCCAAATGTCGAAGCGCTCTCCGACGTGTCCGACTGTGACCGCAAAAAACCAGGCACCGACCACGAACAGGCCGAGGCCGATGATCACGAACGACAGCCGGGCGGTTGCGACATAGATGAGGGCCAAGAAGACGCCGAAGAACATCAGCGAGCTTCCGAGGTCGCGGATGAAGATCAGCATCAGCATTGCTATGCCCCAGACCACGAGCAGGGGGCCGAGGTGCTTGAGGGGCGGCAGGGTAACTCCAAGAACTCTCCTGGCACCTACCACCAGAACTTCTCTCTTCTCGCGCAGGTAGCTCGCCAGGAAGATCACGATGCAGAGCTTTGCGATCTCGGTTGGCTGGAAAGCGATCGGCCCGAGCTGAATCGAGAGGTAGGCGTCGTTGGTGACCGCGCCGATGCCTGGCACTCGCGGGAGGAGCAGCAGACCGATTCCCACCGTTGCGATCACGTAGCGGTATCTCTCGAGAACGTGGTAGTCGCGGAGGAAGATGATCGTGGCTGAAAAAGCAAGCAGTCCGAGTACGAACCAGTTCGCCTGATCGCGGGCGAGATCTGCGTTCATCCGATAGATCATCACCAGCCCAAAAGCAGCGAGCAGGGCAACGAGGGGAAAGAGAAACGGGTCAGCATCCGGCAGGCGCCAGCGAATGATCAGATGGGCCGCAACGCACAGTGCGAGAAAGTAGGCGCCATAGAAGAGGCTGATCCCACCCAGCTCAGATGATTCGACGATGAATACCGCGGTGAACCCTGCGGTAACGAGAATTGCGACGGGGACGAGGCCAAAGAGTTCTCGCGTGCGCGCACTCACTTGCCGCCCTTGTTCTGGGCGTTCTTTGCAGCTGCCTTCTTCTTTGCTTGCTTCTTCTTCGGAGCAGGTGGTGGCGGTGCTACGCCCTCGTTGGCGTCGATGTCGTTGATCAAGTCAGTTGCATCATCTTTCGAGCGCAGTCGATGATCGACGATTACTGCTTTGCGGGCAGGTGACAAGGAGCTTGCCTGCACACCAATTGCGTACTGCTCGGAGTAGAGGTCCAGACCCAGCGGAAGTTCATATGGAACGCCCCGGAAGAGCGCCACCCTGCCCTGATCATCGGTGCCCACGAAGTAGACCTGCCTGACGAGCAAGAAACCCAGCAGGATCAGCAACCCGAGACAAACTGCGACCACGAGCGCGCGCACGGCATAGCGTCGGCCGCGTGGTGCTGGCATTGGAGAGTCACCCTTGATCCGGTCAGCCGCCTCGCGGACCTTGTCCGCTGTGAGACCCGCCTGCCCTGCTGTCCGCGCGATCAGCGTCACGCCCTCTTCAGAGTCATCACCATCCTCCTCGAGTCTGAAAGCGACAGCGGTGATGTTGTCCTTGCCGCCAGCCTTGTTGGCTGCATCGACGAGCTTTGAAACTGCAGAGCGCAGCGTCTTGGACCCGTTGAGCACTTCGAGGATCTCCGGCTCCTTGAGCATCGTGGTCAGTCCGTCGCTGCAAAGCAAGAACACATCGCCGTCACGAGTCTGTTCGGTAAATGTGTCGACTTTGACGTTGGGCTCGGGACCCAAGGCACGGGTGATGACTGAGCGCTGAGGATGATCAGCGGCCTCCTCCTCACTGATCCTCCCCTGGCGGCGGAGTTCCTCGACCAGAGAATGGTCGCTGGTCAACTGCCGGAGTTCACCATCGCGCAGCAGGTACGCGCGGCTGTCCCCCACATGGCCAAACGAGACCTGGCCGTCGCCAACGAGGGCAGCGGTGAGGGTGGTCCCCATACCCGCTCTGGTCGCATCTTCACCTGAAAGGAGGTAGATCTCCTCGTTGGCTCGTTCGAACAGCTGCTCGAGATCCTTCTCGGGAGAATCACCTGTCGGGAATCCGGACTCGAACGAGCTGGCTGCCATCCGCGAAGCGACCTCGCCGGCCTGCGCGCCGCCCATACCGTCGGCTACCGCGAAAACGGGCTCGCGTGCGAAGTAGGAATCTTCGTTTGCCCGACGCTGTCTGCCGGTATCGGTTTTGTAAGCAGCTTCTCCGACGCGCAGCATCTCAGCCCAGCTCGATTCTGAATTTGGTGTCGCCGATCTCGATCACATCGCCATCGAGAGCTTCGGATTCTCCGTGAAGCTCACTCCCGTTGAGCAAAGTTCCATTGGTTGAATCGAGGTCTTGGACGATCCAAGACCCGGCGCGGCTGTATATACGAGCGTGAAGTGACGAGGCGAACTTGTCGGAGATACGGATTTCCGCCTCATCGGAGCGGCCGATCGAAAGACCGCCAAACAGGTCGTAGCGGTCACCTCGCTTGAGGCCCTTGGCTTTGACCACCACCAGCCAGGCATCGGGAGAGGAGGACTTCGACCCGACGACTTCGTGATAGCCGGTCTCGAGTCCGGGGTTAGAGGTGGTTCGAAGTTCACGCAATGCGGTCCTGGTGACCCAGAAGAGGAACAGATAAAGCACGGCGAGGAAGCCGAACTTCAAAACCACCGCTATGGGTTCGATATCACTCACTCTCCGGCTCCATCGTCGTCTCGGATCCTCGGTCTCACTGCTCGATGTCGAACGTGAACACAAGCGTCCCGAGCGTGACCTCGTCGCCGGGGGTGAGGCGGGCAGAAGGAACTCGTCGGTCGTTGACTTTGATCCCGTTGGTCGAACCGAGGTCCGTGACCGACCAGTCACCATCGTCGCCCCGAATCAGTTCTGCGTGCTTGCGCGAGAGGTTCGGATCATCGATCACGCAATCGGCTTCCTTGGAGCGTCCGATCACCGCAGTCGGTCCTGCGAGCACGAACCGACGATCATCGAGGGTCACCACGGCCTTCGTACCGGTGAGTTGATCGCGGGTTGTCTTCTTCTTCTCCTTTTCGACCTGCGCGGCTGAATAGATCATCGTGTGGCCGGTTTCTCCCTGGGTTGGCTTTGAGCCCTCCCTGCGCGGCGCACGGACCAGCCGGGTCTGAATTCCGAATTCGCCTAGCCGTAGACGATCGTCGACATCGAGATCCACCACCGGCCGGGTGAGGAGATCGTAGTCATGGCGACGTGCGTGTTCCAGCAGATGCGCGGCGAGCTCTTGAGAAAGTGACGACTCATAGCCCTTGAGCCGTTCGTGATCTTCGCTCGATAGCCAGACCGTGTACTCATTAGGCACGTAAACGGTCGAGACAGAAGCGGTGCGATGCGCATCCATCTCCTTGGAGAGCTTTCGAGCTATTTCGACCGGCTGAACTCCTGAAGAAAACGCACGCGAAAAGACTCCCTCGACCAGGCCTTCGATTCGCGCTTCAAGATTCCGCAAGACGCTCATGTTCCGATCTCTCCTGCTTCCTTTCAGTTGGGGTGAGGCAGGGAAAATCCCTGCTGAAATCCTAAGCGGTGCCCTCGGCGGCAGGGGTAGGCTTGGCAACCTCAGCGTGCCTGCTCACGCCTGAATCATGTGGCGATCGGCGGGTAAGCCAGAAGGCGGCCACAAGACTTCCTATGACAGTAACGACCAGATCGAGCGAGGAAGCGGCGCCTTGACCGAGCAAGCGCTCGGCTGTGATCAAAGCTGCGATCCAGACCACGAAACCAAGCACGTCGAGAGCAAGGAACCTTCCTCGGACAACCAGAGGCAGAGAAACTGCTGCGAGAGCCCAGATCCCTGCGCCCAGAAGGCTCATTGGCCCCAGCGTCGGTACCAATACCTCGGAAAACCCCGACCCAACCGAGTTCTCCCACCCTGCCGAAGCAGGTTGAGTAACTGCAAGCAGCAGATCCCGCCGTGCGATCGCTTCGACTGCGACCAGCCAGAGGTAGCCGATTGCTCCCACCATCGCGCGTTCGACCGCGCGCCGTGGAAGAGCTGCGAGCGCTGGAAATGCTCCTGCCAGACCAATGACCCCGAGTGCCGGAGCGAGGGTCGGCAAACCCAACCCAGGTCCAGGCTCATACGGCGCAAAGAAGATTGGCAAGCTGAGCAGAACCAGACAAAGTGCCGCCCCTGACGCATGCGCAGAAAGCACCAACCAGAAAGCCGATCCGCAGACCGCGGCCGCAAAGGCCGCTCTGGGGCGTGCGAGTGCCAACAGGAAGGAGAGAACGGAAAGCGCCACCATCGCCGGCAGGTGCCCCCCAAGCATCAGGGGCAACGACAACGGAAGCAGGGCGATCAAGGCAGCGCCGGCGATACGCGGAAGATCAACACTCTCGAGTCGACCTAACCCGAACCTCTGGCTGGGTCCCTCGGGACGAGAGCCATCGAGCTCAGCTGGAGCTGGCAAGGGGGATCCCGAAAGGGACGAAGCAATATCAGCCAGCAAGCGCTCCACCTCCGATACCAACGGACGCTCCTCGGGATCAGGATCGAGGCAGGCATCGATCTCGGCAATCAACTCCGGAGGAAGGTCGGGTCGGACTTCCCCCAACGAGAGAATGGGTTCGCCGATAGCGCGAGCCGTTGCTGCCGGACCGTCGCCAGTCAACGGGTGCTCGCCGGCCCAGAGTTCGTAGAGGGTCAAGGCGAGGGAGTAGACGTCAGCTGCAGGGCCTGGCCGAAGACCGTCGGCCTGCTCGGGAGCCATGTAGGCAAGTGTTCCGAGGACGGCACCGGATGCAGTCAGCGTCTCCTGGCCAGCGATACGGGCGATGCCGAAGTCGACCAGCTTGGTCTCACCGCGATCCGATACGAGGATGTTCTCCGGTTTGACATCTCTGTGCACCACCCCGGCTCGATGGGCATGGGCCAGACCTGCCGCGGCAGCTGCACCTATCTCTGCGACTGCGCGATCCGAGAGCTCACCTCCACGTGCCAGAGACCTGACAGTGTCGCCTTCGATCAACTCGCCAACCAGGTAGGCGTATTCACCGTCGCTTGCCAGCTCGTAGAGCATCGCGATGTTCCGATGCGCCAGACGTGCTGCGGCCTGAGCCTCACGGGCCACCCGATCTGCCTCACCAGGACTCTCGACTACCTTGACCGCAACTGAACGCCGGAGGCGCTCATCCCAGGCGCGATAGACCGTGCCGAAGCCGCCGCCGCCCAGGCGTTCTTCGATGCTGAAGCGCTCGAGTATCAGGTCGCCCACCATTCCATCTTTCCTTTTCCACGCCTAGAGGCGTGTTCCTGCGCCGCATTTCAGGCGTAATCAGGCGCGCTGCTCGCACGGTCGGGCGGGCAAGGCATACTGTGACCTCTTGGACTCACTTCCAGAGCGAAAAACACCCCCGCCGACACCAGCTCCACGCGCACCACGTGCTCGAAGAAGCCCTGATCGTAAATCTCGACCGCGGCCACAGGGGAGTTCGTTCAGAAACCGCAGGTTGATGGCCGTAGGGGTCCTGCTGGGCATCCTCATACTCGGCATCTTCGCCCTTCGGGGATGCGTGCAAGCGCGCAGCGACCGGGGAATCTCGACCTATGTCACCGCTGTCTCGACGATCATGAGCGAGTCCGGATCACGCGGAAACCAGTTCTTCGATCAATTGGAAAACCCGGGGCAGAGCTCCGATCTCCAGTACCAACAGCAGGTCCAATTGCTTCGTGGCGCATCGGAATCACTGCTCACTCGCGCGGAGGAGTTGAGCCCGCCGGATCAGCTGATCGAAGCCAATCAGGCAACCCTGGTCGCTCTGAGGCTCCGGCGTGACGCCTTGACCAAGATCGCCGACCAGGTGACCGCTGCTCTCGGTGATGCCGAGCAAGCTGAAGCGATCTCCACCATCACCGATCAGATGAGTGCCCTGTACGCAAGCGATGTCGATTACCTCCAAGGTGCCGTACCCCAAACCAAGCAAGTACTTGCAGACGAAGGGATCGAGGGAGTCAGGGTCTCGGAGGCTCGGTTCATGCCCCCGCCTCCGACAGGACTCGAGTGGCTCACCGAGACAAAGGTGATTTCGGCGCTTGGCCTGGTAAGTGGGAGCACCGCAACCACGGGAACCCATGGAGTTGGATTGCTTTCGGTTTCCGCCAATGGCGTTGCGCTCAGCCCTGACACGACCAACGATCTCTCCGCCAGCACTGACTCGATAGACGTTCAGGTTCAAAACCAAGGCGAGTCAGAAGAGTCTGGGGTACGAGTGACCGTAACCATCAACGGAGTTGCGAGTACCGGAACGATCGACACGATCGCAGCTGGTGCGACCGCGACCGTGTCGATCACACTGAGTGAGGCACCTGCCATCGGCACCGAAACCACGATGAGCGTGGTCGTGTCTCCGGTCCCCGGAGAAGGGGTAACCGACAACAACAGCAGCGACTACCCGGTCACCTTCAATTGAGTAGCGGCCTGAAAGTCGCATACCTCGGACCACGGGGCACCTACAGCGAAGAGGCAGTCGACCAGATGATGGAACGGCTGGGGGTCGACGATTACGTTCCACTTCCTCAGGCATCGATCTTCGAAGCGCTCAAAGCCGTCGAGAACGAGGACGCAGATCGTGCTGTGGTGCCATTCGAGAACTCGCTCGAGGGATCGGTAACCGCAACCCTGGACGCTCTCGCAGTCAATACCAAGGGCCTCGAGATCGTGGGCACACATGAAGTGGCGATAACTCACTGCCTCGTTGCTCCTTCGAGGATCCCGTTGAAGGACATCGCCGTAGTCATGAGCCACCCCCAAGCTACCGGGCAGTGCGCCGCCTACCTTCGTGAGGAACTGCCAAAGGCCGAGATTCGCGCTGCAGCAAGTACGGCTGAGGCGGTGCGGATCGTTGCCGAGCAAAGTGAGAACTGGGCGGCACTCGGATCGAGATCGGCGGCGAACATCTATGACTGCGCAGTGCTCGCCGATCGAGTGGAAGACGAAAGCGTCAACGTAACCCGCTTCGGTTTGATTGCGAGATCCTCAGAGAACTATCGTGGTGAAGGCGAGCGGTGGGGCACCTCACTCGTATTCTCCGAGCTCGGCGAAGACCACCCTGGGGCACTAACCGACGCGCTAACGGTTTTCAGTTCTCGCTCGATCAACCTCACCCGGATCCAATCCCATCCGATCCGAGGTGATCTCGGCCGATACATGTTCTTCCTCGATTTAGAGGGCTCCCTCGAATCGAGCGCGATCAGGGAGGCGGTCGAGGAGCTCAGCGGCATGGCGGAATCGATGAAGGTCCTGGGGAGCTACCCGATCATCTGATTCGCTGAGAGGGCGCCAGAGCGTTCCCTATCATCGCTTGGGTTATGACAGCTCCAGCCCCCCTCGCAGCAATCGACGAAGAGGTGGAGGTTGCTGTGCCCAATCCGTCATCGAGTGCGATTGCCAAGGGCCGAGTGCTGGTTCTCAACGCCACCTACGAGCCTTTGAACGTATGCACAGTCCGCAGAGCACTCGTGCTCCTGCTCAAAGGCAAGGCCGAGGTGCTCGAGATCGGCAAGGGCCTGCTGCGATCCGAGACGATGGAGCTTTCAAAGCCGGATGTGATCCGGCTGGTCAGCTACGTGCGGGTGCCGCGGGATGTGCACAGACGGAGGATCACTCGGCGTGCTGTGCTTGCTCGGGACAACTGGACCTGCCAGTACTGCGGAGATACTCGATCGAAGCTGACGGTCGATCACGTACTCCCCAAGAGCAGAGGTGGTGGCTCAGATTGGGACAACATCGTGGCCTCATGTGCGCCGTGCAACCGACGCAAGGGCAACCGATTGCCGCGAGAGGCAGAGATGCACCCGCAAAAGGCGCCGCGAGCACCTGCTCCAACCATCTTCATCAGGATTGCTAGCCCACGGGTTCCGCGCACCTGGCAGCAGTATCTGCCAGAAGTTGCCTGAGCCGCGCTACTTCTTCTTCGGTGCTGGCTTCTTCTTGGCTGCAGGCTTCTTGGCTGCTGGCTTCTTGGCGGGCGGTGTGTCAGAGGGGGCCGAAGCACCAGCAGCCGCCCGGTCGAGCTCCTGCTCATCAGGCTCGGCAACCAGTGCTGTTGCGCTGACCTTGTCTCCGGATTTCAGGTTCATCACCTTCACACCCTGTGTAGCGCGACCGGTCTGAGAGATCTCACCGGCAGAAGTTCGCTGGACCATTCCTGTTTGTGAAATGAAAAGCAGATCCTGATTTTCATCGACGATCAAGGCACCGGCGAGGCCACCCTTCTTTGCTGTCAGTTTCGCGGTCAAAACACCCTTGGTCCCGCGACCCTTGATCGGATAATCCTCGATTGGCGTCCTCTTTCCATAACCGTTTTCGGTTACGACGAGCAGCTGGGACTTCGGCTGAACGACCTCCATTGCGATCACCGCATTCGTCTTCTCGGAGACGTTCATCCCCTTGACACCAGAGGTATCGCGACTCATCCCCCTGACCAGCTTCTCCTTGAACCTCACCGCGTGGCCGGATTTGGAAATCAACATGATGTCGTCTCCGCCGTTGGTCAATCGGACATCGACCAAGGCGTCGTTCTTCTTGATCTTGATTGCGATTATCCCGTCAGCGCGAATAGGCGTGTTGTAGTCGGTGAATTCGGTCTTCTTGATCATTCCGTCAGCGGTCGCGAAGACCAGGAACTTACCTTCGGAGAAGTCCCGGGTAGGAATCATCGCCATGACCTGTTCCTTGTCTTTCAGTGGTATGAGGTTCACCAGAGCTCGGCCCTTGGCCTGTCGCGATCCTTCGGGCAACTCATGAGCGCGAAGGCGATAGACCTTGCCGCGATTGGTGAAGAACAGCAGGAAGTCGTGCGTCGAGCAGATCCGCAGATGCTCGATGTAGTCGCCCTCCTTCGTGTCCATTCCCCTAACACCGCGGCCACCGCGGTGTTGCTTCCTGTAGCTAGCCAGCGGTATCCGCTTGATGTAGCCCGATGAAGTAAGCGAAACGACCATCTGCTCGTCAGCGATCAAGTCTTCTATTTCCATCTCGGCCTCTGCCTTGCCGATTCTGGTCCGGCGGTCATCGCCGAAGCGCTCGACTACCTCAGCCAATTCGGATTTGACCAGCGCGAGTACCTTCTTTTCGTCGGCCAGCAAGGTGCGAAGCTCCTTGATGCGCTTGGTCAGCTCGTCGTGCTCCTCCTTGATCTTGTCGGACTCGAGCGCGGTGAGGCGCTGAAGGCGCATATCGAGGATCGCCTGGGCTTGTGGCTGGCTCAAACCGAACTTCGACATCAATCCCTCGCGTGCTGTCTCCGGATCCTTCGAAGCGCGAATCAATTTGATCACTGCGTCGAGCTTCGAAAGCGCGATCAGAAGACCGTCGAGGATGTGAGCTCTTGCCTCCGCACGCGCAAGTTCGAACTGGCTCCGGCGGGTTATGACTTCCTTTTGATGACCTACGTAGTGTTCGATCAGCTCACGCAGTCCGAGCGTCTTCGGCACGCCATCGACCAGCGCCACCATGTTGATGCCAAACGAGATCTGCATCGAGGTGCGCTTGTAGAGCTGGTTCAAGACGACCGCCGAGGGTCCACCGCCCTTTTTGAGTTCGATCACCAAACGCATGCCGTTGCGGTCGGATTCATCACGAAGATCCGAGATGCCGGTGAGCTTCTTCTCTCTGACCAGATCCGCGATCTTGGTGATCAGACCACCTTCGCCGCCCTTTTTGACCTGGAAGGGAAGCTCGGTAACCACAATCGCCTCACGGCCCTTATTCATCTCTTCGATATGTGCAGTGGCCCGAAGTTTCAGGCTGCCCTTGCCGCTGGCGTAGGCGTCACGAATACCACCGGCACCGAGAATCGTTCCTCCGCCGGGAAAGTCAGGGCCCTTTACATGCTTCATCAGGCCCTTCAGATCGATAGATGGGTCATCGATATAAGCCTCGACCGCGGCGGCCACCTCCCGGAGGTTGTGTGGCGGAATATTCGTTGCCATACCGACAGCGATCCCCGCCGCTCCATTGACCAACAGGTTGGGAAAACGCGCAGGCAGGAGAAGCGGCTCTCGAGTTGATTCGTCGTAGTTGGGGCCGAAATCGACGGTGTCAGCGTCGATGTCCCGGAGCATTTCGGTAGCAAGCGAATCAAGGCGGGCCTCGGTGTAGCGCATCGCCGCCGCTGGATCATCGTCGATCGAGCCGAAGTTACCCTGACCATCCACCAGCGGGTAGCGCAACGAGAAGTCCTGGGCCATCCGAACCAGGGTTTCGTAGATAGCCGAGTCGCCGTGGGGGTGGTACTTACCCATGACCTCACCGACGATGAAGGCGCACTTTCTATAAGCGCGATTCGGCTGCAGGCCGAGATCGTGCATCGCGTAGAGAACACGGCGGTGCACCGGTTTCAGTCCATCCTTGACGTCCGGCAGCGCACGCCCGACGATCACGCTCATCGCGTAGTCGAGGTAAGACGAGCGCATCTCCTGATCGAGATCGCGCTCTTCTATGCGATCAACGATCGCTTCGGAGTTCTTGTCCTGGGGGTCGTCAGCCATTGCTTACCTCCTTTCGGCAGTGATACCTATACGTCCAGGAACCCGACGTCACGGGCATGTCGTTCGATGAAAAGTCGACGGGGTTCGACGTTATCGCCCATCAACTCCGAGAAGGTGCGGTCTGCCACAGCGGCATCATCCATCCGGACGCGGTGCAGAGTACGCGTCGTCGGATCCATCGTCGTCTCGCGAAGCTGTTCGGCGTTCATCTCGCCCAGACCCTTGAACCTCTGCAGCTGTACTCCCTGGCGACCCAACTGAACTACCGCTTGGCGAAGTTCCTCAAATGAACCTGCCTCGATCTCCTCGTCCCCAAAGACGGCGACGAACGGCGAACTACCGATCTGGCTCACCAGTTTTGTCTGCGCGGTAACGAGCTCCTTGAATGCCGGGGCCTCAAATAGACCCTTGGTCAGGGTGTGCTCCCTCGTCAATCCACTCCGCTGTTCGGTGCCGGTAACCACTATCTCGGTCGCAGAGGACTTGAGCACCTTGGTGGTGAAGGCCTGATCCTTGGCGGGCTTGGCCTTCAGCAGCTTCAAGGCCGCTGGCATGGTCTTGGCCCCGCCGCTCAAGACCTGAGATGCCGCGAGGAAATCGATCACATCTCCTCCAAAGTCACCGCGCAAGGCCGCGGCCCAGCCGTCATAGGCCTTGATCTGGCGATTGAACTCCTGCCAACGCTTGAGACCCAGCTTCTTCTGCTTGCCGCTGGCATCCATGACCTGAATCTGGTCGAGCTTGTCTGCCAACAACAGCTCTTCGAGCTCAGGCTCACGTTCGATGTAAACCTCTTTCGAGCCCTGTTTGACCTTGTAAAGAGGTGGTTTAGCGATGTAAACGAAGCCCGCATCGATCAATTGGGGCATCTGGCGATAGAGGAAGGTCAGGACCAGTGTTCTGATGTGAGCGCCGTCCACGTCGGCGTCTGTCATCAGGATCACCTTGTGGTAGCGGGCGTCTTCGATCGAGAAATCATCCTGTACGCCTGTACCGATTGCCGTCACCAGGGCCTGGATCTCATTGTTGGACAGCACCTTGTCGATTCGGCTCTTCTCGACGTTGATGATCTTTCCGCGCAAGGGAAGGATCGCTTGGGTGTTCCGGTCGCGGCCCTGTTTGGCTGAACCGCCTGCCGAGTCGCCCTCGACGATGAACAACTCGGCGTCGGCTGGGTCCTTGACCGAACAGTCCGCAAGCTTGCCCGGAAGGGTCGAATTCTCGAGCGCCGACTTGCGACGGGTCAGATCACGTGCCTTCCGAGCTGCATCGCGAGCACGAGCAGCCTCGACTGCCTTGGTCACGATCTTCCGGGCATCCGGTGGGTTCTCCTCGAGAAACTCCGCAAAGCCCTTGTTGACCACTTCCTTGACCAGACCCTCGATCGGCGGATTACCCAGCTTGGTTTTGGTCTGACCTTCGAACTGCGGGTCAGCCAACTTGACCGAGATCACAGCGGTCAGTCCTTCTCGGATGTCCTCACCACTCAGGTTCGCATCCTTTTCCTTCAGCAAACCATTGGTTCTCGCCAGGTGGTTGAGTGTCCGGGTCAATGCAGACTTGAAGCCGGAAAGATGTGTGCCGCCTTCATGGGTGTTGATGTTGTTGGCAAAGCTGAAGGTGGACTCGGTGTAGGAAGAGTTCCACTGCATTGCAACCTCGACCTGTCCATCGTCGGACGACCCCTCGAAGTAGACGATCTTGCGGTGGATCGGGTCCTTGGTCTCGTTCAAGTGCTTGACGAAGTCCGCGATGCCGCCCTTGTATTCGAACTCGACCGTTTCGCCGCTGCCTCGCTCGTCGGTGAGCTCGACCCTGAGCCCGCGGGTCAAGAAAGCGGTCTCACGGAGACGTTCGACCAGAACGTCGTATTCGTATTCGACCGTCTCGAAGATCTCCGGATCCGGGTGAAATGTCACGGTAGTACCGGTTCCCTTGATCGCGCGACCCTTCTTCAACTTGGCCCTGGGAGTCCCGCGCTCGTAATCCTGTTCCCATACCGCGCCGTCCCTGCGAATTTCCAGATGGAGTTTCTCCGAGAGCGCGTTCACGACCGAGACTCCAACCCCGTGCAGACCTCCTGAGACCTTGTACCCGCCTCCGTCGCCGAACTTACCGCCGGCGTGAAGAGTGGTCAAGACGACTTCGGCTGCAGACTTCTTCTCCTTGGGATGCATCTCGACGGGGATTCCACGACCGTCGTCGGCAACGGTGATGCTGTTGTCGGGGTGAATCGTGACCGAGACCTTGCTGCAGTGGCCGGCGATCGCTTCGTCGACCGAGTTATCGACCACCTCGTAGACGAGATGGTGCAGCCCGCGGGGACCGGTTGATCCGATGTACATACCTGGCCGCTTGCGAACGGCCTCGAGGCCCTCGAGAACGGTGATATCGGACGCGCCGTATCCGCCCTTGCTCTTCTTCGCTTTCGAGGCGGCTGCCTTGGGCTTTGCCGCCTTGGCTTTGCCCTCGGTCGCACGCTCGGATTTCTTGGCCACTCAGCCCCTCTCGATCGGATGGTGGGAGGCCGCAGCCTGGGCACCCGGCGCACTAGGCACGGGCATACACGGGTAGCGACCGATCAACTTGGAACCGACTCTACCAGCCGCATCTGGTGGAACGCCGCGCAAGAGTCATGAAATCCCTGCAAATTACGAATGAAATGGGGGGTAGGAGTCACTTTTTTCACGCCTAATCAGCTCGCGACTACGAACCTTAGCTCTCGCGGCACATCCTCCTGGCCTGGAAGTTGGTCCGCAAGCTTCTTCAACAGCTCCTCCTGCATCATCGAAAGCTGCTGCGCCCAGGCAGAGGTCTCGCAAACGACCGTCAGAATCCCCTCCTTTTCACCCTCTGGGACGCATGAATCAGCAATCCGATCACCAACCGCGCTTCGCCATGCGCTTTGAGCTGAGGCAAGCGGAGTGGCTGGTGCAAGGTCTGCCGTCAGGCGCTCCAACGGCCCGCTGATCCTGGTTGGCTGCTTGCGACGGTTCAAGGCTCAAGCAGCCTCAGACAGATCGGCAGGCTGCTCCTGATCGGTAACCCGGCCAGCATCGACCAGATAGCTGGTGTTGGTAGGAGCAACACCAGCAGACGGGACTTGAGCGAGCTCGGTGGCGGTAATCACTACCTGGCCGCCCGCCACGGCAGCGTGGATCAACATCTCCCTGCGCCGAGGGTCCAGTTCGCTCATCACATCGTCTAGGAGCAGCATCGGGGTCGGCCGGCCGGCCTCGACCAACGCAGACCGCTCCGCCAGCAGCAGAGCCAACACGGCTGCGCGCTGCTGTCCCTGAGACCCGAACTGCTTCAGCGCTCTCCCTCCGGACTTGACTGTCAGGTCATCGAGATGGGGTCCGTACATCACGTATGCACGACCCAAGTCCTCGGAGCGCAACTCCCTGAGACGCTCCTCTATCGAATTGGCATCCGCGGTGGCGCGTGGTTTGTAAGAGAGCTTCGGAGATTCGAGTCCGAGGTTTGCGGCTGCTTCAGCGAAGTGATCCTCGAGCGCCTCACATACTTCAGCCCGCGAAGCAATCAAAGGAACGGCGTCTGCAGCCAATCTTTGATCCCAAACCTCGAGTTCAACGGCGGGTATTTCGCCTGCCCGCACTCTGCGTAGTTGGGCGTTGCGTTGAGCAAGGGTCTTGCCGTAGCGAGAGCGAAGATCGGCCTGGGAAGGCACCAGAGACGCTGCCACCTGATCTATCAGTGACCTCCGATGTGCTGGGGGTCCCTTGATGGTCTGCAATCTGTCGGGATGGAACAGGGAAACCCTCGGGATCGACACAGAAGAGCTCGGTGAAGCTCCGTCTAAGAGGTTTCTGCGATCCCCTGACCGATCCAACGATGCAAGTGTCCTGTGCTGAGTCCCGCTTGAGTCAACGAAACCGATCTCCACTCTCGTGGCGTCCGCATCAAACCCAATCACGTTCTTGATAGTTCCCGACCTCATCGAGGTGCCGGTGAGACCGAAATGGATCGCATCGAGAAAATTAGTCTTGCCTGCCCCATTGGATCCGTGGAATACGGTCAAACAAGGATCGATCGAAAGCGATACCTCACCGACCAGGTTCCGGTAACCCCTGGCCTCGATCGAGGCAATCACCAAGAACCTCAGTCGTTGAGCCGGATCGGCATGACCAGATAACTGAAGTCGCCATCGGCCGTTGGTTCAAGCAATCCTGGACGGAGCGGTGAGATCAATTTGAGGACGATCTCGTCGTCTTCGATGCTTTCGAGACCGGCGCGCACGAAGTCGGGATTGAAGCCCACCTCGAGCGTTTCGCCCTGGAACGAGACCGGCATCGACTCCTTCGCGTCTCCCAAGTCCTGAGTCTCAGCGGAGATCGTGAGCTCGCCCTCTGCGAAGGCGAGCTTCAAAGCGGCGTTGCGCTGAGCCAACTGCGAGACGCGGCGGACCACGTCCAGCAGCTCTTCTCGATTGACGGTTATCTCGTGATCGAACTTGTCGGGAATCAACTGCTTGTAGTTGGGGAACTGACCGTCGATCAACCTCGAAGCCAAACGCGTTCCACCACAACCGAAAATAGCCTGGTTTTCTCCCAGCCAGAGATCGAGCTTTGCTTCGTCTCCAGCCGCCTCGATCAGCCTCGACAACTCCCGCAAGGCTCGAGCCGGGACATTTGCCTCGATCTGCGAAGCGACAGCAGAAGAGAGTTTCGTCGTTTTGACCGCCAAGCGATACGAGTCTGTTGCAACCATCGTCATCGAGTCGCCGTCTGCGGTCATGAAGACACCAGTCAAAACTGGTCGCCCCTCATCGGTCGAAGCTGCGCCGGCAACCCGTCCAATCGTCTCTGCCACTGCATGGGCATCGAGAGAAACCGGCTCGCTGGCGACCTCCGGGAACTTCGGAAAGTCGTCGGCCTGCAGAAGTCGCAGATGGAACTTCGAGGATCCAGCCTTGATCTCGAGGTCAGCTTCTGCCTCGCGGGTGGAAAGAGTCACCTCGCCATCGGGAAGTGTTTTAGAAACATCCGCAAGCAACCGCCCCGGGACCAGAATCGACCCCGGGAGCTCCACCTCAGCTGTCAGCGCCAACTCGAGTGAAATCTCAGCATCGGTAGCCCGAACGACGGTACCGCTCGAGGTTGCTTCTACGAGGACGCCAGACAGAGCCTGGAGCGCACTGCGTGTCGAAGTAGCCCTGGCAGATACGGACAGTGCTTCTACGAGACTCTGTTTGGTCGTTTTGAGTTTCATCTCAGTGTTCTAGTTGGAGTTTGAGGTCTGAGTTGTAATAAGGATGTGGATGTGGATGGAATCTGTGGAGAAAGTTGATTGTTTCACTCTGTTCGGTCAGGGGCTATCTCCGCTCGAGTCTGGAGCGAGATTCTTCCAAGAGCTTTTTCAGTTCGGGGTCCGTCTGGGATCTCTTCTCGATCTGGCTGATTCCATGGATGACTGTCGTGTGGTCTTTTCTGCCGAGCGCCTTCGCAATCGCAGGCAAAGACATCGTCGTGAATTCCCTTGCCAGAGTCATCGCCACCTGCCGCGCGCTCGACACTCTCTCGGAACGATTCGAGGATGTGAGCTCTTCGGCTGAAACTGAAAATAGTTCGGACACGAGCGATTTGATCGAGTTGATCGTGACAGGAGGAGGCTCTTCGAATCGATCCTTGTCCACAGTGCCTCCCAGGACTGCCTCCACCAGTTCGGGAGTCAGATCACCTCCGCTGATCGACGCAGTAGCCAGCACCCTCGTGAGTGCCCCCTCGACAGCTCTGATGCTCGCAAGCGAGTAATCGGCCAGTATCTCTGTGGTTTCTTCGGTCAGCTCGATTCCTTCAGCTGACGCAAAGGTTTCGAGGAAAGCTCTCCTGGTTGCGAGATCGGGCTGGTCGATGTCCACGACCAAGCCCCATTCGAATCTTTCCCTGAGTCGGTCTGCGAGTGTGGATAACTCGCTCGGCATTCGATCTGAAGAGAGGACTATCTGCGCACCGACGAGGTGCAACGCATTGAAGGTGTGGAAGAACTCGTCAGCGGTGCGTGCTTTTCCCTCGAGAAACTGAACATCGTCGATCAGCAGTACGTCTACACGCCGATAACGATTCTTGAAGTCTTCTATTCCACGGGTTTGCACAGCCTGGATGAACTCCGCGGTGAAACTCTCTGCTGTGGTCGAGTGGACCTTCAGCTCGGGACTCGTTCGGTCTATGTAGTCGGCGATAGCTCCCAACAGATGACTTTTCCCCAGCCCCGGGTTTCCATGCAAGAACAAGGGGTTGTAGGCCTCTCCGGGTGCCTCTGCCACGGCCAGCGCAGCACCGTGCGCGATTCTGTTGCCCGGGCCGATGACGAACCTCTCAAAGGTCTGGCGGCTTTGAGTTGGAGAGGTTCGATCTGCTCCATCGATGGTGTTTCGAGGTGTATCCCCGGGAGCATCTTCGCGTTGTACGAGCCTGATTTCGGCCACTTTTCCTTCCAGTCGCCGGAGGGACCTGGCCAATAGGTCTTCGTACCGGCGATCGATCCAGGTGATGGCATGGCTCGGTCCGGTCAGGTAGAGAACGTCTCCGCTCATCCGTAGTGGTTCGAGCTGAGAGAACCAGAGATCGAATGCTGACCTACCGGCCATTGCCCGCAGATCGGCACGAAGTTGGGCCCAGGCTTCTTGGGGACCCAATGTCCCTTGGTTGAGGGAGGCCTCGGTTCCAGCTTTAGGAGGCTGCTGAATCTTCGATCTCCTCTCTCGTCTTTGGTGGGTTTCGGTGGGAATTTCGGACTCCGGCGGGCGCGGGATCTTATTCGGGGAAAAGCCTCGATTGAGCGGTGGCCCAGCGACCCGCCCGCACCGAGCGGGAAAAACATTTCCCAGATCGGAGAATCCACTGGCCTCGTGGCACTCACGGCCATTGCACGCCTATACTGCGCGTCCGCGGTGTTGCTGATTCTTCAATCAGGGGGAACAGTTGACGGCGCGCTCCAGATCTCATGAAGCGGACCTACCAACCCAAGAAGCGCAAGCGCTCGAAAACCCATGGTTTTCGCGTTCGCAGCTCTTCGCGTGGAGGAAGGGCGATCCTCAAGCGGCGACGCAAGAAGGGCCGCCGCCGCCTCTCTGCCTGATCTTGGCCGCCGGCAGGAACCAGTCTCGCCGTGGCCGCCTCTCCCGCAGCGCTGATTTCGACCGTGTTTATCGCTCTGGCGACTCGAATGGCAACCGGTATTTGGTGCTGCATGTCTTTCCACGCAGCGAGGAGGCTGAGGGGCCGCCTAGGCTCGGAATCTCGGTTGGGAAGAAGGTGGGCAATGCAGTCCGCCGCAACCGGGTCAAGCGCGTGATTCGCGAAGAGTTCTGGTCGCTCGAGGATCGCGTTTCCGGGACATCCGACTATGTAGTCGTCGCAAGGCCCGATCTGGGTAACCTGCTGGATTCCGAGGGTTCGCACGCTGTGCGTGCCCAGATAGAAGAACTACTCCCACCGCTTACCACTCAAGAAGGGACCGTTTAGCGTGAAACGCGCGCTTCTCTCATTGCTTGGCATGTACCAACGCTGGATTTCCCCAGCCTTTCCCAGGCGCTGTAAGTACGAGCCCACCTGCTCTCGGTATGCGGTCGAGGCGGTTCAGGAACTCGGCCCGGTCAAGGGACTCATTCTCGCCGTCTGGCGCCTGCTGCGCTGTAACCCCCTCAGCAACGGTGGCATTGACGATGTGGCAGACCGTCCCTTCTTTCGGAAGGATCACCTAAGTGAGGCCTGCCCGCACCATTCAGCAGAGGTGACGGTCAGGTGATGATCCCGCTGGCCGACATAATCGCGAACCTCCTCTCGCCGCTGGTTGCGATCGCGAACACGGTTCTGCTGTTCTTCCACGACACGGTCGGGCTGTCGTGGGGAATGTCGATCATCGGGCTCACCTTTCTCACGAGGGCACTGATCCTCCCGCTGTCGATCAAGCAAATCCGCTCGATGCGTGCGCTCTCCGCGCTGCAACCCCAGATCAAGGAGCTCCAGGAGAAGTACAAGGACGACCGCGAGCGCCAGCAGCGCGAGATGATGCGCATCTATCAGGAAAACAACGTCAACCCGTTCGCTTCCTGCCTCCCGCTGCTTCTCCAGATGCCGGTCTTCCTAACGCTCCTCTATCTACTGCGCAGCGAGACCTTCCAGCAGGAGCTCCACGCGGGAGGTGACCCGGGCTTCCTCTTCATCCCTGACCTCGCAGAGAAGGTAACCGGCTGGGTGCTGATCGTAATGCTCGTGCTCTACGCGGGTACTTCGGTGATCGCCGGTTTGATCATGACCGGTACTTCCGCGAGCAAGCAGCAGCGGATGATCCAGCTCGGTCTACCGCTGCTCTTCACTCCCTTCATCATCAGCTTCCCCTCTGGAGTGCTCGTCTACTGGATCACCACCAACGTCTGGACCATGGGTCAGCAGGCTGTGGTCAAGATCTTCTTTCCGCCACCCCCGCTTCCCACGCCGGAAGAGATCAAGGCGACCAAGCCTCCGCCTCCACCGCCGAAGAAGAAGAACCGCAACCGCTGAGCGCCGACGCACGTTCCACGCCTAGACTCGACTTGAACCAGATGGCTGACACGAACAGACAACCACTGCCCGACGACGCTGTTGGCCGCGTGCAGGCCATCCTCGAGGCGGTCGCCGCCTCGCTTGGCCTCGACGAGGGGGTCACGGTTACCGAAACCGACGATGAAATCCGTGGCGTGATCGGCGGCGAGGATGTCGGCCTTCTGATCGGAAAACACGGCCAGACGATCGACGCAGTTCAGCTGCTTTGTCACCAGGCAGCCCAGCGGGTGATGGATCCTGACTCCAGAAAGCGGGTCGTGGTCGACGCAGCCGACTATCGCGAGCGGCGCAGCGAATCCCTTCGCCGGCAAGGTGATGTGGCGGCTGAAGAATCAATTGCGGCGGGCCGACCGGTCGAGATGGAGCCGATGAGCTCAGCCGAGCGAAGGGTCGTACACGAGCACCTTCGCGATCGAACCGAGATCGAGACTTACAGCGAGGGTGATGAGCCCAATCGCTACATCGTGGTTGCTCCTCTGGTCTCGGATTGAGCGCTGACTCGGGTAAGGCCCTCGCTCTTCTCGAGCGACTGTTGGGCGATCCCGAGGCCCCGGTTTCGTCTGCTTCTCAGCAGGAGATAGCGACCGTGCATCTAGCGGACTCTCTTGCCGGTCTCGAGTTCTCTGAGCTGAGATCAGCCAAGTGCGCTGCGGACATCGGCAGCGGCGCGGGTTTGCCGGGACTCCCGCTTGCCGCGGAGCTGCCGCAGATCAGTTGGGATCTGGTCGAGTCGACTGCGAAGAAGTGTGGCTTCATCGAGCGTGCAGCCGAGGAGATCGGTTTGACCAATGTCACCGTCAGGCCACTGCGAACCGAAGAGTTCTCGTCTGATCCGGAAGGTCGAGAGAGGTTCGATCTGGTCACCGCAAGAGCTGTTGGCTCTCTATCGACCACAGCTGAGCTTGCATCGCCGCTGCTTCGTCCAGGGGGTCACCTCCTGATCTGGCGTGGGGTTCGCGACCAGGATGCCGAGGAAAGCCTCGAGCGAATCGCGACCGACAAGTTGGCCCTCGAAACGGTGGAGGTTCGTGCCGTTTCCCCGTACCCCGCATCGCGCGACAGGCACATCCACCTGCTTCGCAAGAATGGCCCGACTCCGAAAGGATTGCCGCGGCGCCCGGGAATGGCGGCAAAGCGTCCGTTCGGTGCCGAATGATTACTTCATCGGAAGAGGTTCACCAACGAATGGTTGATTCACGAACTAATTTCATCGTCCTAACGAGCACTCGCTCAGAAAGGCTGGGCTGACCGGATGGGCGTCGTCTACGCGGTTGCCAATCAGAAGGGTGGGGTGGGAAAGACCACGACCACGGTCAACATGGGCGCCTGTGTTGCGCGAACCGGCGCACAGACGCTGATTGTCGATCTCGATGCTCAGTGCAATGCCACAGTTGCCCTTGGCCATCCGCGAAACCTCGAGCCGTCGTCATACGACTGTCTCGCGGGAGAGGTCTCGGTTGCCGAGGCAGCCAGGCCGGCGGGTCCGGACAACCTCTGGCTCGTCCCTGCCAATGAGGATCTCGCCGGGGCAAGCGTCGAGCTTCCGAGAATCGACTCATTCGAACTTCGCCTTCGAGACAGCCTCGGCCCGGTCAGGGAGAGATTCGGTTTCACCTTGCTGGACTGCCCGCCGTCACTCGGGCCGGTCGCGGTCAACGCGCTGGTGGCTGCGGATCGTGTGATCGTTCCCGTCCAGGCCGAGTATCTCGCCCTGGAGGGTCTGGTTCAGTTTCTCGACACCCTCAAACTGATCCAGCGCGAACTCAACCCATCCCTCGAGCTCGCCGGAATCCTCATCACCATGGCTG
>JBEIRY010000071.1:0-7975 GCA_040375675.1 Thermoleophilales bacterium
CAGCAGGGGCGCGGATGAGATGATCGCTGGCGCCGAGCATCTCGGCGTGGCGAGTGGACTGTCGAGGCTCCGGAGTCGGATCCGCTCTACTCCGAGCAGAATGCGATCGGTAGTTGCCTGGGTTTGCGGCCCTGCCGCTCGGAGCTCGTCCGGGTTGTAGGAGGCGACCCCGACTCGCGCGATCGACTCTTGGTCGAGCCTCACAATCCATTCCGAGAACGCTCCATCGGCTCCCGCCCCCTGTACGACATCTGAGATCCGCAGCCAAGGCGTGGCGGCAGGCCCCGCGATCTCGAGCGCCGTAATCGCAGCGCGAGACCTCGCCCCCGCATCTCGCAGGCTGCTCGCTGCCTTGCCGTAGATGTTTGCGTTGGCGAGCAACCCAACTCCCAGAACCGCGACGAAGGCACCGTAGCCCCATGGTCGCCAGCGAATTGCTGGTGCCAACTCACAGAAGATCCAAAGCACACACAGGACGGTGAAGTAGATGTAGCGCGGCGAGGTCGGCTGCCGTGCTGGGTCCGACATTCCGAAAGCAACGAGGAAAGCGAACACCAGCAGCATCGACGCCGGAACTAGCGCACGCTGGAATACCCCCACTCCCGACTTTCGCCAGAGCACGAAACATCCGGCCAGCGCCAGGGCGAGCAGGACATAGCCTGGCCCGATGTTGAAATCGAGCGCCCCGACTGCGTCTAGCCGATAGAAGGTGCCGGTGGCAGCGGCAAGCGCAGCGCTGGGGATCTGCAGCAAGGACTCGGGCAGAAAAGAGACATTCGCGATCGAAAGGGGCTCCTCGAAGAAGATGAGGTCTGCCGAGAGGTATCGCGCCCAGACGAACCAAGCGAGATAAACGGCAACGCCCGGGGCTATGACCCAAAGCCTCACAAGCCATCGCCGATCGCTGGCCGCCACAAGTACCGCGGCTCCCGCCAGGAACGGCAAAGCGCCGCTGTGAGAGAGCACTGCGAGCACCAGCAGGATCGACGCCGCGGCATCGGTGTACCTGCCTCGGCTATCGAGCGCCAACAGTGCGCCCAGCCCGAGCACGATCGGAGTCAAGATCACTATCCCGTAAGCGCTCGCGGTCACGACCCAGGCCGATCCGAGGAAGAGCAGCGGCGTAGCGCAACCGACAACCAGCCACGCATTCACTCGCGGCCGCAGATAGAAGTAGAGCAGCCAGACCGCTGCCAGCTGGAGCGCAAGACAGGTCAGCCTGAATGGCAGATAGGAGTCTCCTCCGAATATCTCCAACAACCCTCGATAGAGCAGGGCATTGAGGAAGATCAGGTGGCCGCTGGTGCCATGGAGCGTCCACTCGAAGTCGACGTTCGGAAAGAAGCTGAACCTCGACCACTCGTCGGAGAAGAAGTACTCGCCGCTCGTTAGAGCGAGAAACCATCCGGCGGCGATGACCGAGACTGCCGCCAGAAGTACAACCGGCGCCTGTGGCCTGCTCATCCACTCAGCGAAAGAGATTGATTCCGCCTTGTCCCCGGCTGAAGACTTTGCTTGCCCCTCTGTCATCGAGCGGAAAGGCTAGAGGCTCTCAAACGCAAGACCGGCCGCATTCCTGCGGCCGGTCTGGTCGATCAGCTGTTTTCTCCGAAGGCGGCTACATCGGATCGACGCGGAACTTCTTGCGGACCGGATTGGCCTTCTTGAAAAAGACCGCAGCGTCTCGCTTCATGCCCCATCCGTCAGGCAAATCGCCCGATGGAATCGAAAGGAACTGCTTGAAGTAGCCCGATGCGCTCTTGCAGGTGACGATCGACCCCTTCGGAATGATCAGCTTGTAGTTGCCCTTGGGGAACGAGAGCGGGCCGATCTGATCGTTGTGCATGACCTGGAATACCCCTGGGCAAACCAGCCCGCTGGGCGTCGGCGGAGTCGGTCCAGGTGTCGGTCCCGGAGTAGGACCGCTTACCTTTCGAACACCGAACTTGCGCCCACCATTTTTGAGGAAGTTCGCGTTTCCAGTGGAGATCGCGCTCACAGTCCAGCCTCCACCGAGCACCCCGTCATAGTCCTGGAGGAACTTGGCGAACTTGGTCGAGGCCAACGAGCAGGTGAAGCTCGGATTGCTGGTCAAGATGACCATCTGGTAGTTGCCCTTAGGAAAGGACGCAGTACCGATGTGGTCGTTGTGCAGGACCTTGAACGTCCCTGGACAGTTGGTGGCCGCCTCTGAGCGCTGTGCGCCGATCGCGAATATGCCAACCACGCACACCAAGATGGTCGCGAACATCAGCATTCGCCTGTTTCCGCTTTCGAAAAGAGTCGAGATAGTCACCGCACATCCTCCTGTCTGATTTCTATTTCCCTGCCTAAGAGCTGAGCTTGAACCCGAACACTACCGCGGCCAAAGGCGCCGCTAGTCTTCAGTGTCCGTGTCACCCATCACCTTCAACACCGGACTGCGCACGAAGTATCGCCGCTGGCGCGCTGAACGGCCGCTCCTCAAGGATCTCGAGCGTGCGAGGTCCCATATGCTCGCCCAAGGCACACCTGAATCGAAGCGTTCCCTACTGGCAAGCCGCCACCGCTACGCCGCCTGGCTGGCAGACGGCAACTCGAAACCATTGAACGAGATGGCCAAAGCAGGAGGCTCCGGACTCCGGCTGAACGAGTACGGCCTGCCCGAGATCCACGGCGGCGAGCTGACCGTAGGAGTACTGCGAAAGGCGATCCTCGAGCACGGCGCGCTCCTGGTGAGAGGGCTGGTGGATCCCGAGCGAGCCAAGGAATACGCGACCGGAATCGACGAAGCCTACGACTCCAGGGAGTCGGCGAACGGCGCAGGGGCGTATGAGCCCTTCCTGCCCGAGCCCCCCTATGGCCCGCTGGATGAGTTCCGCCCATGGATCGAGGAGTCAGGTGGTCTGCTCGCTGTCGACTGCCCGGGGCTGCACGCTGAGATGCTCGAATACATCAAGGAATCGGGATTGAAGGAGGTAGCTGATGAGTATCTCGGCGGGCCCGCCGTGATCTCTGCTCACAAGACGACCCTGCGCAAGGTCGAACCGGGAACCAAGCCGGGTTGGCATCAAGACGGTGCCTTCATGGGACCGGTGAGGAGCCTCAACCTCTGGCTTTCGCTTTCGCGCTGCGGCGACGAGGCCCCTGGAATGGATGTCCTTCCGGCACGGGTAGACGAATTCATCACTACCGGTGGCGAGGGTACCTCTGTCGCAAACCAGGTCTCCCAGACTGATGCCGAGACCGCGGCATCGGCTGCAGGGGTGAGTATCGTCCGCCCCATCTTCAACCCAGGCGACGCACTGATCTTCGACGAAATGTTCCTCCACGCGACCGCTGCCGACGGGCCGATGACCAAGCCCCGCTACGCGATCGAGAGCTGGTTCTTCACTCCGGCCGCCCTACCTCCTGGCTACGTGCCGATCGCACTCTGAGTCCCCGATGAGCGCACTTTCGATAACGGAGTTCACCGATCCCGCCTGTCCCTGGGCTTGGTCGGCTGAGCCACATCGCCTCAAGCTCGACTGGACCTACGGCGATGCTCTCGAATGGGAGGCGAGGATGGTCGGGCTCTCGGATGATCCTGCGAAAAGCGCCAAGAGATTCACGCCTGAGCAGATGGGAAGCATTCTCGCGATGATCGCTGCCAAACACGGAATGCCGATCTACGAGGGCGCGCCCGAGAGGATGCAGGCGAGCTTTCCAGCCTGTCGGGCGGTGGTCGCTGCGCGACTGAACGACGAGGCCAAAGCGCACCCGCTGCTCAGAGAGCTCCGCAAGCAATGCTTTTCCCGTGAGCTGATAGACGAACCGCAGGTGATCGACTCGGCTGCAGAAGCGGTAGGCATTGCAGCAGGAGACCTAACCAACTGGCTTGCCGACAGCGCAACCGAAGAGGCCTTCCAGGCCGACATGGATGCCGCCCGGCACCCCTCGCCAGCTGCGTTGGCGATCAAGCGCAAGCTCGCGGAATGGGATGGGGGCTGGCGATACACCTGCCCCTCCTACGTAATGTCACGAGGCGACGAATCCATCACCGCTCCGGGCTTCCAGCCGTACGAGTCCTACGAGACCGCAGTCGCGAACCTCGCCCCTGACCTGGAACCTCGCCTCCCTGCTGACTCAGTGATTGAAGTTCTCGACTGGGCAAAGGAACGCGGCGAGGGATCGGTTGCAACTGCCGAGGTAGCCGCCGTCAGAGGTATCGAGATAGATCAGGCCGCTAAGGAGTTGAGTGAATCCGGCGCGAGCGAGCTTCCCGTGGGTAAGAGCGTATTCTGGGAGATGCCAAACCGATGAACCTCCTGGTCTCGCTTCCGACCTGGGTCATCTACACCTTCTTCGTCATCGCAACGGCTGCCTTCGCCTGGGGCTTGAGTGTCTACCTCCACAGGCGCTTCAAGGGGAAGGCCGCAAAGAGCATGGGCGGCGCAGCCGCCGCGTACTCGACGGTCGTCGGAAGCCTCTTCGCCATCCTCACCGGATTTCTGATCAACGCTGCGTTTGGAACGGTCAATACATCGCGTGAGATCGTTGCGAACGAGGCATCGGCCGCAAATCAGATCGCCTGGATCGCTCGTGACATCGGAGGTAGCAGGGGCGAAGGCATCCAGCGGGACCTGCAGATATATCTCGGGCAGGTCAAAGGCGAGGAGTGGCCGCGGCTGGGAGACAGGGGCTACGACAACACCGTGCTCGAGCAAACGAAGGGAAACTCGGCGATGTTTGAGTTGGAACTGCTGCAGAAGGAGATCGCGTCGGTGATCTCGAGCTTCAAGGACTCGTCGACTCCGTCGCTGGTGCGAGCCCAGGCCCTTCACGCCGCGCTGGAGGACCTCCAGACCCAGCGGAGACTCCGCTTCGACACCGCCCAGAGCACCACCCCCTTTGGACTGTTCGCCTTGGCGCTCGTCGCAGGTATCTCGCTTATCGCCAACACGATCGTGGTGACCTTGCGCGGACGGAGCTGGGACGGATTCGTGGCAGCAGGGATTACGCTGATCGTCGGCTTAGACCTTGCCCTGATCGTCAACCTCAGCGCCCCGTTTGCCGGCGGATTCACGGTCTCTTCGGGTCCATTGACCGAGGTCTTCGAAGCCCTGCGCCAGGGCGTCTACCTACCCGGTGGATAGAGACGCCCGACGAATGGGCCCTACTGGGCTCGAACCAGTGACCTCCAGCTTGTCGAGCTGGCGCTCTCCCAACTGAGCTAAGGGCCCGCGAGGGGTCAGTATTGCCTATCTGGTGCGGGGTTAGGTGCGCGGGTTTCGCGGCTTGGAGGCAGCCGATCCAGGCTTTCCTCGAGACCCTTCCACACGCCTATGCCCTAGCCTCTGCCGATGCTCGAAGCAGCCGTATTCGCCGCGATCGGTCAGGCCGCACTGGTCGTGGGAGGTCTCCTGGTATGGCGCTTTCGCGGTCTCACCCGACCCGCCTACGTAGGCTCGCTGATGGCCTTCGGTGCAGGAGCGGTGATCTCGGCCGTCAGCACTGACCTGGTCTCGGTTGCCTACGACGAAGCAGGCGCAGGGGCGACCGCGCTGGGTATCGGCATAGGCGGTCTTGGCTACTTCCTGATCATCACGCTGCTCGAGCGCGGAGGCGCCAGCGAGAGCCCCGAAGCGCCGCTCGAGAAAGCGGCTGAAGAGTCACCTGATGGAAAGGTTGCCGCAGCCAGCCCGACAGAGGCCCGAAACCTCTTCGTAGGGATGCTCATAGATGGAGTTCCCGAACCGATCGCGGTTGGCCTGACTCTGCACCTCGGTTCGGTCGGCGTTTCGCTGGCGCTGGTGGGCTCGATCTTCATTGCGGGTCTGCCTGAGGCGATCGGGGTGGCAGCAGCGCTCTTGGCAGGCGGGTACTCCTTGTCGAAGATCCTGTTCAGGTTCGGAATCGTCGTTGCTATCGGCGCGGCTGCGGGCGCTGCCGGCTACTCGCTTCTCTACGGACGCAGCGACGAGCTGATCGCCTTGATCCAGGCCATCGCGGCCGGTGCCCTGCTGGTCGTGGTGATCAACGAGATGGTCCCGATCGCCATTCGCGGGGTCAAGCGATGGGCAGGAGTCTTGGCGGCATCGGGGTTCGTATTCTCTGCCGCGATCACCTGGATCTCAGGCGGCTGAGACGCCGGATTCGAAGGCCCAGCGCTAGCCGGTTACTGGGCGCGGCTTGGGCTGCGAAGCAGTGACCACCGCCACCTCGCCGCGGTGAGCAACCTTGCCGGCATTGGTTGCGTTGGCGATCCCCGGCGCGCGCAAGGTGCCTCGTGCAGAGCGAAGAACCCTGAAGGTCGGCTCCACGACGCGAGAGTCACCTGAGCCAACGGTGCCGAACTGCCAGCAGATCTTGCCGGCGTCGAGCGTACCGCCAGCCAACGAAACGGGAATCAATGCCTTCGGCACAGCAAGACAGATGTAAGTCTCCTTGGATCTGGTCAGGCCGGTGTTGCGAGCAGCCACCCGCAATGCCACTGTTGCGCCCGGGCGCAGAGCCTTCTTGGATGGGGTCACCTTGACACTGAGGCTGGTGATTCCGGCGGCAACATCGAGTGAGGATGAATCGCTGTTGTTGTCGAGGGCCAACTCCGCATCAGGAGTAGCGGTTTCGGCCGTCACAGTCGAGGTGAGCTCATCTGCTGCAGTTGCGAGCACCCGCACCGTCGCCTCGTCCCCCGGGGCAAAGCTGCCGAGATCGCACTCGACCTCGCCAATCGCGGCCGCCGTAGTGCATGGAGCGCCGTTGTCAGCCGTGGCCTTCAGGCTCGAGAACCCGCTACCGAGATCGATGCTTGCGGTGGAATCGGTGGCCTCATCAGACCCTTGGTTGGTCACCTCGGCCTCGAAGACGATCCGCTCACCAGCGGTGCCGACCGCATCTTCAGGCGAAAGTTCTACCGCCAGATCCGGCAGGAGAATCGGCTTGTCGGTGACCGCCAAGAGCGCGTTCGAGCTGCTGGCAAATTCAGCATCGGTCAGGGCCTGGCCGTTGGAGGTGACCCGCGCCACATTGTCGATCGAGAAGTTGGTCGGATGCCCGGCATCGACCGTGACGTCGAAGCTGACGACCGACGATTGACCGGGCTGCAAGAGCGCCTGAGGGGCTGACCCCAAGATGATGTTCGGCTTTCCGGCGGCGATGAATCCAGCGTCGGAGTCGACCGCATCGGTAAGAGAACCGATGCTTCCGGGACCGGAGAGCACGTTCATCGAGCCAGGCACATAGGTGACTCCGGGCGGAAGGGTGTCGGTCATGAGCGTATTGATGGCTCCGTCGACTCCCGTGTTCTCCGTCTCGACGGTGTAGCGAATCGTGTCACCTGAAAGGACGTCGCCGCCGTTCAGATCCTGAGCGGACTTCTGGACATGTATCTCGGGTGCGTACAGGTCGGTGGCAAAAGCGACCTGGGCGACGTAGTAGGTGTCGGAGCTGGTCACAAGACGGATACGCGCGGTCGTGTCATCGTTTCCGAGCACGCCATCGGCCGCGAAGATGTCGGAATCGACGCCGAGGGTGTTCTTGTAGGACGGATCCCGCCCGGGGCGGTAGGTTCCTTTGTTGGCGGCCGTCGAGTTGAATCCGTTGTTCTGGGGATTCAGGCGATCGATCAGTTCTTGTCCGTTCAAGTAGCCCCTGTCACCACTCAGTCCGAGGTCTCCCTCGAAGCTGAACAAACCGACATCGGTCTTGACCTCGCCGCTGTCAGGCGTCTGGAATCCGCTGAGCGGCACCTGAACATCGCTGTTCTGGAAGATCCGCTGGTAGCCACGGAAGATCGTGATGTTCCGCGGAGGGGATTCGCTGTCGCGATAGGCAACGATCAATTGCCAGCCGGCGTAGGAATCCTTCTGACCGTTTGCACCCTGGACATTCGCGACCGTATAGACACCTTCCCCGGCGGCCTGTACTGCCGCGGTCACATCTTTCCAGGCGGCGAAATTGCTGCTGGAGCTCCACTCCTGATCCGCCGAGATAGAGGTGTAGGACGAGTCGCCGG
>JBEIRY010000059.1:0-10844 GCA_040375675.1 Thermoleophilales bacterium
CGGCTCGATCAGGAGTTGCTGGGGAATGTCTCTATCAGAGTCCTGCCAACCGAACGCCCCGATGCCTGGGAGGTGCAGGGGCGTGGAGAGCTGCAGCTGGTCGTGCTGCTCGAGTTGATGCGCCGCGAGGGGTTCGAGCTGACTGCCGGTCAGCCGAAGGTGGTGACCCGCGAAGAGAACGGGCAAGTGCTGGAGCCGACCGAGCGTTTGCTGATCGATGTCCCCGAAGAGCACGTGGGCGCGGTGACTCAGTTGCTTGCCGGCCGCAAGGGGCGGATGGAGTCGATGACCGGCCAAGGTGGCGATCGCAACCGGATCGAGTTCGTCATCCCGGCCAGGGGCTTGATCGGATTCCGCACCGAGTTCTTGACCGAAACCCGAGGCACCGGGATCATGCATCACGTCTTCGCAGGCTGGGAGCCGTGGGCAGGTGAGATCACCACCAGAGCCACCGGATCACTGGTGGCCGACCGCCAAGGCAAGGCAGCGAGCTTTGCGCTCTTCGGCCTGCAGGAGCGCGGGACGCTCTTCATCGAACCCGGCGACGAGGTCTATGAGGGGATGGTGGTCGGCGAGCACTCGAGGTCCAACGACCTCGATGTGAACGCCGTGAAGGAAAAGCAGCTCACCAACATGCGCTCCTCCACCTCAGACGTGCTCGTGCGACTCGCGCCGCCGCGTCCGATCACCCTCGAGTCTGCTGTGGAGTTCTTGAGAGACGACGAGTGCGTCGAGGTCACACCTGAATCGATCCGCCTGCGCAAGGTCGCGCTGGCTGCGGTAGACCGGGTCAAGGAGGCCCGCCGGATCAAGAACCTCTCACGCTGAGCTCTTGCCGAGCGACCAATCGGCCGCTCGGCAGAAACTCGCGATACTCAGTCTTGGAAGTCGAACTCCTGGACCCGTCGGCCGTCAGGCTTGGAGGTCGTGTGCAGTACGCCCTTGGCGCCTGCGTAGGCTCCGGTTCCGCCGATGATCGCGCGATACTCGCCGCCCTCGAGAGATGTCCTCGGGATCGAGCCGTCGAGCGTGTAGAACTGGGTTCCGGCAATCATGATCTGTCCGTCGGGCAGGATGAAGGTGAGCTGGTTCTGGAACAGGCCCAGCTCCGCGGATGGTGCGCCAGCTACTGGGGGTGCTGCAACTGCCAGCTTCAGTCCGTATAGGTGACCGAACGACTTTCCGTCCTTGGTCACCGTGGTGCGGAAGGTCTGATAGTCACCGACATCGGCGCCATCGCCGTCTGCATCGACGAACGTTACATCGGGCTTCGCAGAGATCGCGGTGAAGTCATCCGGTGCGTCATCGCCTCCGCAGCCAACGAGAAACGCCGCGGTCGAGAGGCTGAGCAGAACGACTGCCGGGAGAGATCGAGAGAGTTTCACAGGTGATCCTTTCTTGGAGAATTTGAGTTGAGTTCAGACTACCGATCTCGCATGCTGGAAAAGTCAGAGCAGTAAGACGGCTAGCCTGTCGCAGGTGGCTGAGGAGAAACCCAAGAAGGTGAAGACGGGTAAGGCGAAGCCCGGCGCGGGCAAGCCGCAACCAGCCTGGGGAATGGTGGCGATCAGTCTGGTGGCAATCGCCGCTGGCGCATTGGTTGCCAAGGCCATCGGTGCGGATTCCGGGAAGGGCGTGATCGAGGCAGGTGCCGTTCTCGTCGCCTGGGCGGGACTTCTGGTGGCCGCCGAGAAGAGGCTGACCGCCTCGCTCGGAATGGGCTTGCTGGTCGTCTTGATGATGCTGGTCGCCTGGGCGACCTCGGGCAATGGAGTGGCCGCCGGCCTCGTGACCGGATTGATCATGTTCCTCAGCGCGCTTGCTGCACGGCAAACCGGGAAGATGAGCACGGTCGGCTCCATCGCCGGAACCATCTACTTCCTCTTCGCCTTACTCGGGATCGTGCGGGGACTTTCCGCGACCGAGGCAGCTCAGACGAGCCTGGTCGGGTTCCTAGTGGGCTTCACTGTGATCTTGATCCTCCACTTCACGGAACTGACTGTCTTCCCTCGGTTGATCGAATCGAGAAAGCAAAGCGGCAAGGCTTCGAAGGGCAGCAAAGCTGCAGTGACCCGCTTCTTCGCGCGTGGTCCGGGCATGCGCTACGCACTGGCCCGCGGAATCCTGTTGGGAGTCGGAATGGGCCTCTACCAGGCCAATGGGAACAGCAACATCTTCTGGGTGATGATCGCGGTCTGGGTGGTGCTGCAACCTGCGCCGTTGGCGACCTGGGACAAGGCAATAAGGCGTGGGATCGGCACCCTGGTTGGCTGTCTTGCGGTAGGCGCGGTCGCCTACTTCGTATCAGGCGAGGCGCTCACCTTGATCGCTTTCGGACTCTTCCTTGTTGGCCTCGCGTACTACCCGGTCAACTACAGGATCTTCATCACGACGATGAGCTTTCTGGTCGTCACGATCTACGGCGGCGCGACCGAGCAAGGCATCATCCACTGGGGACTGCTGCGCATACTCGACAACGCGATCGGAATCGCGATCGCGTTCCTCGCCGCCTACTGGGTCCTGCCCGGCCGCGGCAAGAAGACCGAGAAGCTCCTTTCAAGCAAGATCTGACGGCTCGGTGGTCACTCGGGGCGGCCGAAGTTGCCCTCGCTGGCCAGTCTCCACTCGCCCTCCTGCCAGATGAAGGTCTCGAGGAACGGCACCGGGTCTTTGGTGAACCTCTTCCCATCGACGATCAGATCGGTGGCGATCGTGCAGGTGACGGTGATGACGCCAGCGTCGAGATCACGCTTCGCTTCGATGCCGGAGATCTCGTAGGAGGCGATCTCGTATTGATCAGCTGACTTCCGAAGCTCGTCCAGATACGAGGCGCGGGTCTCTGAGGACCCGTCTGTGCGGAGCAGCTGGTACTCGGGGGAGAGCAATTCACCCACCTTCTCGATGTCGCGTTCGGCCGAGGCCTTCCAGACCGCGTCCAATAATTGACGGGCCTGCTGATTCGGCGAGAGACCTGCGTCGTCAGCCGAACTCGAGGTCCCCCCGCACGCAGGCAACACCAACGCGCCGCCCAGAATCACGATTGCGCTCAGGAAGCGAGCCGTCTTCGATCCGGATCTCACAGCAGGAGGAGATTACCGTCAAGACCCGACAATGGATCGCGTGACTTGGAGCTGTCAGGTGAGGGACTTCCGACAGAGAGCGCCCGACTCAGATTCGAACCTGTGACCTTCGGTTTCGTAGAAGAGAAGACAGCCATTGGTTGGAGCTACATCGAAGAACTCCAGAGGGTCGTGAAGCGATGGGGTGTAGCGCGGGGCCGTGAGGCGACAATTCCGGTCCCCGGTTTCGGCTATCTTGGTGGTCAATCGTCGAGGCAATGGGGAGGCCACTGCCAGAGGGGAGTCGCGAGTGGTCACGAGGCAAGCGCGTTACTTACGGGTCCTGGCAGGATTATTGGTCCTGACTGGATTGGCTAGCTGCCTGGTCGGCACCGTCGGCTCCGCCCAGGCCGCCAAGAAGCAGCGCCTGGGCGAATTCAAATGGGTCCCCGCGCCCAACGTGTTCCCAAAGCTGCCGAGCCTGAGGGTCGGCAAGATCGTTCTCCCGCGGGACTACTCCAGGCCGAATGGCAGGACGGTCACCCTCGTTGCGGCGAAGGTGCCGGCGACCGGGGTCAAGAGGGGAACGATCTTCTTCAACCCCGGGGGGCCCGGGGCATCCGGGGTCGAGGCGATCACCTCAGCCTCTGATCTGCCGGCCTCGGTCAGGCGTCACTTCGCCTTCATCTCCTGGGACCCCAGGGGAATCGGTTTGTCCAGGCCTGTGATCCGTGGTTGCAGAGCTACTACTCAGCGGCCTTGGCCCCTTCCCGCGACCGGCCTTCCGATCAGGTCCGACTGGCTCAAGCTCCTCTCCCAATTCCGAAAGCAACAGGAGAAAGGCGCACGCCAATGCCTTCGGAGAAACCTCGCAATCGCCCCGCACATAGGGACCAACGATGTCGTCCGCGACTTGGACAGGATGCGAAGGGCCGTCGGAGACAGGAAGCTGACCTTCTGGGGCGCAAGTTACGGAAGCCGGATCGGGTACGTCTATGCGCTCCGCTATCCGAAGAGGCTCCGGGCGATCCTGCTCGACGGCCCTGTCGACCCGCAGCGGGGCTACCGGGAGTTCGCACGGAGAAGGAGCCAGGCGACCGACCGGGCGCTCAAGGTGATGGCGAAGCCAGAGGTAAGGCCGGCCTTAGCCGCCGAGATCCTCGCCACGAGGGACGACCTGAGGGTCAACGGGCCGGTTGCCCAGGACGATGGCAGCCCTCTCACCTGGTGGTTATTCGAAAGTTACGTCGGTCAGAACACGTTCGCCCAAGTCCAATGGACCAACATTCAGGAACTGATCGACGCGATCCAGGTGCTCCGGGCGGCAAGGGGCAATACCGAAGAGGCACTCGCAACCATCGAGCAGGCGGTCGAGGAGGTCGAGGAAAAGGGCCCCTTCTTCGCGGATTTAGGAAGCAGCAGGGCCGGGGACAAGGCCGCGAATACGAATTTCGCCAACCGGATCATCAACCACCTCGACTACGCAGACGGCAATATCCCGAGCGGGGTAGCCAGGATGATCCTCCTCAACAACGTGAGGAACTACCCCTTCTTCGCTGGCAATACGGCCGGGCTGTTACCCAACTCGGCCGGTCTCGGCTCCCTGAAGCCGGACCCGGTCCCACGGACCAGCGAGCCCCGATTCGCACGGATCGCCCGAAGGGTCGAGAACGTGCTGATCTCCGGTTCGACCGGCGACGGAGCGACACCGGCCCCCTGGACCAGACAGATGGCAGCCTCCTTCCCCCGGGCCGGCCTCGTCCGGTTCAACGGCTGGCAGCACGTCAACTGGGCGTCACTCGAATCGACTTGCGTCAACGACCCGATCACCGACTTCATCTTGACTGGAAGGAAGCCGAACCCGCTTCGGCTCCCCCTCTGCCCGTTCGCTCCGCCGGGCCCTCCGGCTACCCCTTAGTAGTCAGGAGAATTATCGACGGATAGCGGGGCCGCCTCGTCTCTCCCTACGACCCGGTCGTCACTCCTCGGACTTTGAGGTTCCTTCTTCGACCTCGGTCTGGCCCGGGCCCTTGTTCCGCCGCCTGTAAGCCTCCCAGGCGCTGGAGATGGCTACTACCACCACTCCGACGATCGCCCAGGACCACCAAGGCATCTCCACCCCGAAAAACGCTGCGACCACTCCGACCACGATGCCAACCACCAGGGAGACGACGATCAGGGCCAGCCAGTTACTACCACCCATCCCTTGGAGCCTTCCTCTCGCTGGTGCCGGTCTCTGACGACTCAATTTGCTTCGGCTTCTTCACCCGAGTGAACGTATCAGAGACTTCCCGGCCTGTCGTGGATCTTCTCGACGGGCCGAAGTGCCGGGGTTCAGTAGTCCCCGGCTGGATCGTTCGACCAGAGCTGGTCCACAAACCGCTGGTCTTCGTCGTAGAGCCAACACTCTCTGAGTTTCCCGTCCTCGACCCGATAGACGAGGACGCGCCCGACTCGGGTTGGAAGCCCGAGGCCTTCGGACTCGTAGGGGCTACCGGGTGGGAAGTCTCTAGCCGGTAACCGACTCGGGCAGCCTGACCCGCACGGTGATGGAACAGGTGACCACGCGGACCTGCTTGGTCCGGATCACGATCTTCCCGCCGTCGATGCCTGCCGATGCTCGAGGTAGATCTCTCTTGCCCAGGATGCTCCGGACTTGGTCAGCAACTCAGCAGAGGTTTCCTGGAAGTCGTCCGGAAATGGAGGCAAGCCAGCGGGCATCGCTTCAGGGCAGACGACGGGAGCCAGGAGAGCTGCGGCGGTCAGGTCCGCCACGCTGAATGCCTTCCCGACGAGGAAGCCCGACGGGCCTACCTGCCCGCCGATGAAGTCGATCTCCCGCTCGAGCTCCACCAAAGGACCCTCATCACCTGACACAGGTACACGGAAGCGCTTCTTCATCGCCGGGGCGATCGCAGGGAACATCAGCGACACCATGCGCCTACGGGCGGGCGGCCCTCCGAGGGAGAGCATCTCTACCGCGACCTCGGGGTCGTCGAGGATGGACTGGTAACCGACTTGCCTCACAGTCCTTCCGATTCCGAGATCGAAGCGCTCTTCAAGCTCGAGCGCCCGAGCCCTCTCGACTGGATCGGTCGGATAGAGCGCAGGCTCGGGAGCGATCTCCTCCAAAGCGGCGATGATCTCGGTCGAGTCGGGGTAGACCTGATCTCCCACCGTCATCACCGGGAGTGTGTCGCTGCCAGCGAGCCGCATCGCCACCAGAGCACTCGCGGCGGGCATCGTCGCACGGCGCACATGCGGAATGCGCTTGTAGTCGAGTGCCCAGCGGGCTTTCTCGTTGTAGTGCGACATGGCCAGATGCCAGAGCACCGGGCGTGTGCCTGTGGCTGGCCGCATCGGCCGAGGATAGGGTCTGGATCGAGGGGAGGCGGAGGTCACCCGGGGCTCTCCGGTTCTGGATGGACGCAACTGAGGTCGAACCAGCGACCTCTCGCGTGTGAGGGCCGCTTCCGCGCGCAAACGCACCCCACCCGGATTCGAACCTCGAGACCTTCGGTTTCGTGGAGAAGGTGTTTTGACCTGGTCGGGGCCAGGCCTACTGCTCAGGTCTTGGCCTTCTTGGGCTTCTTGGACTCCTTGGACTCCTTGGACTCCTTGGACGCTGGCTCCGAGAATGCTTTCTTGAGAGCAGCCTTGGCGTCTTCCTGAGTCTTCTCCGGAGGTGCAAGCGTCGGGAAGAGCTCCCAGGAGAACAGCTCGACCACGGACCACACGGACTGCGGCGTGAGCATGAAATCCGGCGAGTCGACCTGCGGAGGCAGGTCGTAGTTCATGGACTTCAGGGTGCTGACCACACTCGGTGTCACCGCCTTGCCGAGGGTGCTGAGTGAATGGTTGGTGTGGGGCCAGTCGACGTGATACTCCGGCACCGGCAATGCAGTGATCTCTGCCCACTCGCTCGGCTTGCGCGGTGTCTCGCGGGAGAACACGTAGTCGAAGGGGTTTGCGATCGCATCGCGATCGGTGAACGGATCACCCAGCGACCACAGCTTGCGCAACGTCGCGATCATCGAGGTGTGGCGGTGCTCTTCGTTGTAGACCGACCCGGACTCGACCCAGGGGGAGACGATGATCGCCGGCACTCGGTAGCCGGACCGGTCGAACTCGAAGTCACACTGACCTGGCCCCGCCTTTGGATCGGGTGGCGGCACGTCACCCGGAGGGACGTGGTCATAAGTTCCACCGGGCTCATCCCAGCCGATGAACAGCGTCGTGTTGTACACGTTGGAACCGGTCTCGCTGTCCATCCCGCGGTAGGCGTCGAACAGCTTCTTGAGGAACCCCTCACCAGCCGAGATCGAGGACGGTGGGTCGAGCGGAATGTCGATGTCATTGCCCCCCATGTTCTTGCCAGCGGCGGGGTGGTAGTCGCCATGACCGGCGAAGAGGTTCGGCTCGATCAGGCAGAAGTCCGGCAGGTCGCCGTTCTTGGCGTCTTCCTCGAACTGGCTGAATGGCTGGAAGTTCGTGTTGAACTTGTCCTTCAGGCGTGACATGTGGATGAGGCCCGTGAACGAGATCGGGCACGGTTCCATGACGTAGACCTTCCAGGTCTTCTCATGCGCCTCGAGTCGGTCGAAGATGGTCTCGGCGGTGTTGTCGTGGAGGAAGTTCGAGAACGGTGCGTTGATCACGAATCCCGACGAGGTCGCGGCGGTCCAGAACGAGCGGTTCATGAAGGTCTGTGACGGCACCTCGGAGAACCAGTGATCGAACACGCCGAAGTCCCGGGCGAGACCGCTCAGTACGGGGATCTGGTCAGGCCGATAGCCCGTCATGATCTGGGAGTACTCCTCGAAGGTCGGCTGACGACCAACCTGTCCCATGAAGGAGTTGATGTAGTCGGTGACGTAGCCATCCATGGTCGGCTTTGCGCCCTTCTCGGGGACGTTCCAGGGCTCTGATACGTCCTTGCCCATCTTGCCGCGGTTCTTCTCGTCGAGGACGTTGTACAGCTGGGTGTTGGTGTGGAAGTACTCCTCGCCCGAATCGGGGTCGGGTGCGTCCATGTTGTCGGTCTGGCCGTACTTGACTCTGCCGCTGCCGTCGGGGGGCTGATTCTCAGCCCACTCGGGTACGGGGTTCGAGAGGTCCTTGCCAATCACGCCTTCGAAATCCTTGCCGTCGTCCGGGCCGTAGAGATGGCCGAGCATGTTGTCGAGGGAACGGTTTTCGAACAGGACGAGGACTACGTGGTCCATTGCGTTGGCATTGGTCTGATCAGTCATGACGACCTTTCCATTCGGGGGTTTTGGCCGAGAAGCTAAGCCGAGAAGTTAAGTGGCGTTGCGCCGCAAAGATACCGAGATCGGTATAAAGACGCCGTGCCAAACAGAGACCTTCTAGACGAAAGAGCCTTGGACCTCGAACAGGCGATCACCGATTTCCAGGACCCGAAACAGGAGTGGAGGCGCCTGATCTCGGAATTCGTCGGGACCTTCCTCCTGGTTCTCGTCGCCGCCGGCGGCGCGATGGTTGCCAAGGCGTATCCCGGAACGGTCAGCCTTGCCGCCGCGGTGGTCGCACCGGGAATGATGGTGATGGCGATCATCATGTTCATGGGCAAGGTCTCGGGCGCACACCTGAATCCAGGGGTCTCGATCGCCTTTGCGCTGAGGAAAGACTTCCCGTGGAGGAGGGTTCCCGGCTACATCGTCGTCCAGCTCGCCGGCGCGATCGTCGCAGCCCTGCTGCTCGAAGCACTGGTTGGTGTCTCGGCCTCTGACGGCGGCAGCTACCCGGGTGCGAATACCACCGATTTCGCTGCATTCGGAGCTGAGGCGATTCTCACCTTCGGCCTGGTCTCGGTGATCCTCGGCACGGCCTCTGGAGCCCAAAACATCGGGATCGTCGGCGCGATCGGCGTAGGCGCCTACATCGCTCTGGCCGGGCTTTGGGCGGCACCTCTCTCGGGAGCCTCGATGAACTTCGCTCGAACCTTCGGACCCGATCTGGTCGGCGGCGATCTGACCGCGATCTGGGTCTACGCGACCGGCCCGCTCGTCGGTGCCGTCGCGGCCGTATTGCTGTCCTTCGTCCTCCGGGGCCAGGGTGGAGGCTTTGACGGCTCGGGCGCCGCTCAGGGAGCTATCCATACCGATGTCGCGAATCCCGGCGCGCAGCGTCCCGGCAAATCGGGGAAGAGGTCCAAGCCGAAGAGAGCACCCGCAAAGAAGAGGACCGGCAAGAAGTAGCGGCTGAGAGCACGGATGTACCCTCGGTCGATGCCTTACGTCGCGCTCGCCGGCTACGCGATCTTCCTCGTGCTCGCCTTCGGGCTGAGGACGGTGATCCAGTTTCGCCGCACCGGCGATTCCGGCTTCCGTGGAGTAAGCGGGCGGCCAGGCAGCGCCGAGTGGTTCGCCGGCAGACTCTTCACTGTCGCTCTGGTCATCGGAGTCCTGGCGCCGGTCCTTGCGCTGACCGGGACGGTGGAACCGATCGCGGCTCTGGACGAGACGGCCGTCCACATCACAGGCATCGTCGTGTTCCTGATCGGTCTGGGCCTGACACTCGCCTCGCAGTTCCAGATGGGAGAGTCGTGGCGGGTCGGGGTGGAGGAGAGCGAGAGGACGGATCTCGTGGAGAGCGGGCTGTTTGGTCTGGTGCGGAACCCGATCTTCTCGGCGATGTTGCTGGTCACCATCGGGCTGGTCGCAATCGTTCCGTCAGTCGTTGCCTTTGTCGGTCTCGTCGCGCTGCTGGTCGCACTCGAGTTGCAGGTTCGGATTGTCGAGGAGCCCTACTTGCTGCGGACCCAAGGCGAGCCTTACGCCGCATATGCCCGCCGCGTCGGTCGATTCGTGCCTGGTATTGGTGGACTGAGGGAGCCCGAGTAACGCGCCCGACTCAGATTCGAACCTGTGACCTTCGGTTTCGAAGGGATGTCGGCTTGAGCGTTTGTCGGCCTGGGTGAGGCGCTTATCGCTCGCTCCAGCCGTCGTGTTGGTTTGAGCGCCAGACACCCCGAAGGCTGGGTGACGAATATGCTCGAATAGTGATTCCAGCTGTACCGAATACCCCGTTCCAGGTCGGTCGCATCCTGATCGGCGCAGCCTTCGTCACCTCCCCTGGCCGGGCCGGCGAGGGGTGGGTGGGGGACGCAGCCACGGCAGATGGCGGGGTCATCGCTCGAGCATTCGGCGCACGCGATGTCGCTTTGGGCGTAGCCACGATCCTGGCGGCCCGCGATGGACGTGGCCTCGCGCCCCTACTCGCCGCCGGGGTGATGGTCGATGCGGTCGATTGCCTAGCCACCTTGGCTGCTGGCGAGAAAATTCCAAAGAATGCGCGAACCGCTTCCGCCCTGCTGGCCGCAGCGGCAACCGTGAACGGCGCGTGCCTGCTGGCTCGAGAATTGCGCGGTGCCAACTCTCAGGCAATCTGAGGAAACGCGCCCGACAGGATTCGAACCTGTGACCTTCGGTTTCGTAGACCGACGCTCTATCCGACTGAGCTACTGGCGCCCGAAGCGCGGACGGCACGGTATCAGAGGACGTCGGGCCGGGAGGCACCGTTCTCGGGTGATCGCCCATTCGTAAGGCCCCGATCGGCCTGAAGGCGTGCGATACGTGATCCATCCATCTCGAGCACGGTGAATTCGTAGCCGCCGATGATGGCCGTATCGCCCTGCGCCGGAACACGGCCCACGGCGTCGAACACCGCCCCGGCCACGGTGTGGAAGTCCTGGTCGTCGATCTCCGTGCCGAAGCGCTCGTTGAACTCCTCGAGGGGGACGGAACCCGGCAGCAGGATGCGGCC
>JBEIRY010000121.1:0-1735 GCA_040375675.1 Thermoleophilales bacterium
CAGTTCGACGAGGAGTCCTTGCGCAAGTTCCATGAGTTCACCCGCGTGCACGGGGTCAACCGCGGCTTCTACTTCGTCGCCCGTTGCCTGCTCGTTCCGTTCTTCCTCGTCTACTTCCGGCTCTCCCGACAGGGGCGCGAGAACGGCAAGGTCAAAGGCCCTCTGGTCGTCGCATCGAACCACCGCTCCTTCCTCGACCCGTTCGTGATCGGCGCCACCCTGCCCTTCAACCGCCCGCTCCACTACGTCGCCAAGGCCGAGCTCTTCAACCCGGGCTGGCAGGGCTGGATCCTCAACCGGCTCGGCGCCTACCCGGTGCGGCGCGGCCAAGCCGATCAGGACACGCTGATCACCTCGCGCGCGATCCTCGATCGCGGCGGCGCAGTTTGCATCTTCCCCGAAGGCACGCGTCACCGCACCGGATCGCTGGCGCGCCCGCGGCGCGGATTTGGCCGATTGGCGATAGAGGCGGGTGCCGCGGTTCTGCCCACAGCGGTGGTCGGAAGCTCTCAGGTCCGCCGCGGTTGGAGGATCCGCCCCAAGAAGGTCAAGGTCCGCATAGGCCGCCCGCAGACCTTCCCCAAGACCGAGAACCCGTCACCCGAGATGGCAGAGAAGGTCGGCGATCGCGTCTGGCCGAGCGTGATCTTGCAGTGGGAGTACCTGGGTGGTCTGCCGCCGATGCGCACCGCCGCGGTGATCGGCGCTGGCGCCTGGGGAACTGCGGTGGGAGTGCTCCTTGCCCGCGGGGGATTGGAGGTGGAGCTCGGATGCCACACCGATGGTCAGGCCGAAAAGCTCGCCAAGAAGCGCGTCAACGACGAGTACCTGCCGGATGTGCCGTTTCCGGAGAACCTCACCCCCAAGCGCGCCAGCGAGATAGAGCTCGCCGGCGCCGATCTGGTGGTGCTCGCCGTGCCTTCCAAGTCCCTTCCCGCGGCGGTCGGTGCGATAGGCACCCGGGTCGCCTCGCGCTCCGCGGTGCTGGTCTTGAGCAAAGGGCTCGTATCACCGATGGGCGCATTCCCGATCGAGTACGTGCGCAACCGCTTGCCCGCCCGCGCATACGCCTGTCTCGGCGGACCGGCTCATTCGAAAGAGGCCGTCTCGGGTACCGCGGCGCTGGTACTCGGTAGCTCCGACCCCGATCTGAAAGCCCAACTGGGTGAGGTATTCGACGACGCCGGCTTGTTTTGCGAGCGCACCGACGACATCGTGGGAGTCGAGATGGCAGGCGCTGCCAAGAACGCGGCCGCGCTTGCCGCCGCAGCGGGCGAGCCACACGGGATGAATGCGGCCGGCATAGCCGCTGCCGAGGTCTGGCAGGAGTGCGTGGACTACGCCACCGCAAGCGGAGCGCGAATAGAGACCTTCAACGGGCTCGCCGGGGTGGGAGATCTCACCGCCACCATGCTCGCTCCGAAGGGTCGAAACCGCCGGGCAGGGGAGCTGCTGGGCCGAGGAGAGGCAACCACCGAGCAGATCCCCGGAATCATCGGACAGACCTCGGAAGGACTCGATTCGGTCCCGCTGATCGCAGACACCCTGCGGGCGAAGGGATATGACGCGAAGGCGCTCGAGAGCCTCGCCGCGCTGATTCGCGGTGAGATCACAAACGATGCCTGGATCCAGACGGTTCGCCGAGCCGGGAGGGAGCGAAGCGCAGCATGACCGCCACGCTGCACGCCGAGCGGCAGGACCGTTCTACCGTGAGATCCGTGGCCGATCCAGCAAA
>JBEIRY010000110.1:0-2348 GCA_040375675.1 Thermoleophilales bacterium
GGCCGAGCCGATCTTCACCGTCTTGCCCTGCAGCTTGCCGCTGCCGCCAACGAGCTTGCCGCCAAGCCGGACCCGGCACGAACCGGCGCCGGTGCAGCCGACTCTTACGCTGAGAGAGGTGGCGCCGGGGGTTCCGGCCTTCTTCAGGCTTGGGCCGCCGCCGGGCGTGGGCGGGTTGCCCGGGCCGCCGTTGAGGTAGAGGTTGTAGGTGTCGGAGCAGGCCGGCCCTCGCGGTGATCGAGTAGTACTGAGAGGGTTCGGCACGCATTCATATGCCGAAAAAGTGGAGAGGAACTGGCCGGTGACCGGGTTGTAGAGGTTCTGCGGACGCTCGACGCCGTTCACGCCGTTACCGATGTCCTCGAGCGAATCCGCAACTGTCTCGCCGGTGCCGCTGACCTTGAACGAGTACCAGCCGTCATCGTACGAGGAGGTGCCTGGGTTGAGATCGGCGGTCAGGTAGTACTGGCCGGAGGGGGAGGTTGCCAGCCGAACTCGGGATCCTCCCGCAACCATACCCTCGGGCGGCGTGATCTCCACCGAATCGCCGACGTTGTCACCGCTCGATGCCTCGATTCGCTGCAGATAAATGGCATCGGTGGATGGAAGCTCGGACTGCCATACCACCCCGAACTCGTCGAGATTGGCGTTGTAGGCGATAGATGCCGAGTAATAGAAATCCCAGGCCCCACCGCCCAGATACCTGGAGCTGCCAATCTGAGAGCCGGAGCCAGACAGTGCCTGGATCAGAGGCTTCTCGTCGCTGTCAGGAGAACAGGATCCGCCCGCAACCGCGAGGAAGGTGTTCGACTTGCTCGAATAGGCGGTGTCCATCGGACAGTAGTCAGCCTCGAGGCCTGAAATTACGGTGGACTGCGATCCCGACACCGCGCCGTTGCCAGTGACGAAACGGGCATTCATCACGGTGTCGTAATAGGAGGTGTAGGTAACGAGGAACTTCTTCGACTGCGAGTTCCAGTTGATCTTGATACCCGCATACGAAGGGCTGGAGATCGTGCCGATGGTGAACGGAGACCCGGAATTGGAGCCGTCTGCCTTCAGCAACTGACCGATGATCTCGTCTCCTTCGTCGTCCGGATAAGCGGCAAGCCACCCGCCGGTGGTGGGGTTGTAGGCGATTGCGTACTGGAAGTATTTTAGGTCTAGGTTGTTGCCGCCGGTGAACACGACGTTCTCTGAGCCGACCGGGCCGTCTGCGGTGAAGCGTTGGGTGGCGAGATAATTATCGCTACCGTCTTGGCCGTAATAGAAGGCGATCTGCGCGCCCGTCTTGGGGTTGAAGGCGGTGGCGTGCCATTTGGCGGCACCCTCAGCGCCTGTCCTGCCTGGTGAGAAGTTGGTGATCGCAGTTGCGGGGCCGACGGTGGCGGCCTGCGCTGCAGGCACTGCGAAGGCGGCAATTGCGAGGGCGGCGAAGATGGCTACGACTAGACGACGTTTCATTGGGGGGATCCTTTCGTTTGATCAGGTCGGAGTAGAGGCAGGTGCTGGGAGAGGGGTGCTGGGTGAGCACTCAGAGTAGCAATCCCCCCCCACCGAATAGGTGGGCGCTATCTGGATACGCGCAGGGTGATCGATCTGGCGAGGCCGCTTGCCGTATTGGTCGCGGTGACGCTGATCGTGCCGCCTCTGGCGACTGCCGTCTTCAAGGCCTTGGTGTAGGCGAGGGTGACCGTGGGCTGCTGACCCGCACCTACCGAGACGGTCTTGGGTGTGGTCGCAGCGTTGGTGCCGACCTTCTTGCCGGTCAGGCGCAGAGCGCATGCGCTTGCATCGCCACAGCCGACTTTGACCTTGAGTGAGGTCTTGGTGGGTTTGCCGACGCTAGAGATGGTGGGGTTGGCGGTGCCGGTGCCGCTGAGAGCGACCGACTTGAGGCCGTCGTTCGTTGTGATATCGAGCGTCGCCGACTTGGCGCCGGTGCTGGTGGGAGAGAAGTTCACGATGATCGTGCAGGACTGGCCGTTCGAAAGCTGCGTCGACGGCGAGCAGGTGCCGTCGTTCAAGAGCCCGAAATTCTCACCGCCGCTGCCACCGATGCCCATACCCTCGATATCGAGGTCAGCCGAGCCTGATGAGCTCAAGGTGAAGGTGGCCGCCGTCTCGGTTCCCACGAGACGGCTGCCGAAGGCGTGGGAGGAGGGGCTCAGCGTCCCGGCGGGAGCAATGCCTGTGCCGGTGAGAGTGGCGGTCTTGGTGCCGTCGTTGGTATCGATGGAGAGAGTCATCGACTTGGCGCCAGTACTCGTGGGGTCAAATGCGACCGTGATGACGCAACTCTCGCCGCTGGAGAGGGTCGTCCCACTTACGACCGCAGCGGTACCCGA
>JBEIRY010000102.1:0-3079 GCA_040375675.1 Thermoleophilales bacterium
GGGACTTCTCCTGGCGCGACCCTGACCTTCACCACGCCCCGGGCAATCGGGCGTGTGCTTCGCTCCCCGGGCGAGCTGGGGCTCGGAAGGGCCTACGCCCTCGGTGAAATAGACATCGACGATCTCGATGCCGTGATCGGGCTGCTCGGCCGCTGGAAGGCACCGGCGATGGGGCCGGTGGCAAAGCTCAAGTTCGCTCTCGCCGCGGTGCGAGCGATGGACTCGCTCGAATTCCCCGGCGCTCCCGACTCTGAGTTGCGCCCTGCAGGCGCCCCCCACTCCAAGCGCCGCGATGCCGATGCCGTCAAACACCACTACGACGTCTCCAACGACTTCTTCGAACTGTTCCTCGACGACTCGATGACCTACAGCTGTGCGCTGTTCGAAGGCTCCTCGAACATCGAGGAAGCGCAGGCCAACAAACTCGATGTGATCTGCCGCAAGCTCTCGCTCGAGCCGGGACAGAGTTTCCTCGATATCGGGTGCGGATGGGGCAGTCTCGCAATGCATGCCGCGCGCGAGTACGGAGTCGAGGCGACCGGGATAACGATCTCCGATGCTCAAGGCGAGTTGGCTCAGGAGCAGGTAAGAGCTGCGGGGCTCGAAGACAAGGTCAAGATCGAGGTGCTCGATTACCGAGACCTCGGCGGGAGGAAGTTCGACGCGATCGCGAGCATCGGCATGGTCGAACATGTGGGCGAAGTCAATATCGACGAGTACGCTCGCTGCGTAGCGGGCGCTCTGGAGCCGACCGGTCGCTCTTTGATCCACGGGATCATCCGGGTTCCGCCGGAGAAGGATGGAGTTCACAAGGGTGGGGACTTCTCCAACCGCTACGTCTTCCCCGATGGAGAGCTGCTGAACATCTCGCGCACACTGCTGGCCTTCGAACGAGCCGGGCTCGAGGTCCAGCACGTGGAAAACATCCACCAGCACTACGCCGAGACCCTGCGCTACTGGGCACAAAAGCTGGATTCAGACCTCGACAAGGCCGAGAAAGTTGCAGGTCCGGAGCGACTCAGGGTATGGAGGCTCTACCTGCGCGCTGCGCGCAACGGGTTCGAGACAGGTCAGACCGCGGTCTGTCAGAGCGTCTTCACTTGGCCGCTCTCGGAGCCTTATACATCCACGCCGACCGGACTCGACACCTCTCCTCCCCGCCGGACGGGGGTCTAAGCGGATGAAGGCGGTATGGAACGGCGCGGTTCTCGCCGAATCAGACGACACGGTCGAGATCGAGGGAAACCAGTACTTCCCTCGTGACTCGATCAACTCGGAGTTCTTCGTGGACTCCACCAACACGAGCGTATGTCCCTGGAAGGGAACCGCCAGCTACTTCAGCATCGTGGTCGACGGCGAGGAGAACTCCGACGCCGCCTGGTACTACCCGGAGCCCAAAGTTGCCGCCAAGGAGATCTCTGACCGGGTTGCCTTCTGGAAGGGCGTAACGGTAGAGCCCTGAACGGTCCCTGCGAGCTCTTCAGGGACCGGCACCAGTTGACCAGAACGCAAACGGACCCGCATGAGCGGGCCCGTTCACAACCTCATCGAATCGGAATCAGCTGAGCTGCTTGATCTGCCAGGCACGGACGAAGTCCGTAATGCCTGCCATCAGCGCCCAGATTCCGGCAAAGAGCAGCAGAAGCTGCTGCTTTTCCCAGAAGAGCTGACCGCTCGTGATGAACGCCAGAACCACCATCAGGATTCCGGCGACCAGACCCATCCACCAGAGGTCATTTCCCTCACGCATCGCAAACGCCTCGATGATCCAGAAGACGCCGACGATCAGGAAGAGGAATCCGAGAACGTCCGCGATTGCGCGGAAGGTCTCTTGTGGATTGGCCAGCGCAACTATTCCGGCGACCACGAACAGCAAGCCGAAAATGCCGAACAACCACTTGACTCCACCCTCTATCAGTGACGCGATCACCAGATTCTGGAGAGCGGTCACCAGGAACATGATTCCGATGATCAGGCCAACAGTCGCCTTAGCAACGGCCGGATTGTTCTCCTGAAGGATCACCAAAGCGGCGACCGTCCAGAGAATTCCGAACACAATCCACATCCACCAGATGCCAGCCAACTGCTTCTGATTTCCTGCGGACACAGCACTCTTTGCTTTTGCGGCCATCTCATCTCCTTTCAACTCCGAAGAGTCGATTTGACCGACGGGACGCTAGAGCGCACCGCGGTCGTAACCCTGAATAGAGGTTCGATCACGAAACTTCACTTCGTATAGTTAGGGAGTGAAGACTCTCCGCCGCCTACTCATCTTCCTGCGCCCGTATAGGCGTTCGCTCTGGTCATCGCTCGGCCTTGCCTGGCTTGCGATGGGCATGACGGTGCTGATCCCTTGGCTTCTGGGTGCGGCGGTCAACGCGATCGAGTCAGGGGATCGCTCGAAGTTGCTGCCCTTGGCGGGCGGCATAGTCGTAGCCGGAATCCTGCGCCTCGCTTTGACCGCAAGCCGGCGAGTGGTCGCAGGCCGGGTTTCACTTGGAGTCGAGTACGACCTTCGCCAACGCTTCTACGGGCATCTTCAAGAGCTCGAGCTCGGCTTCTTCGACGCTCAGCAGGTCGGGCAGCTGATGTCGCGGGCGACGGTCGACTTGCAGTCGATCCGATTCTTCCTCGGATATGGGCTGATCTTCATCACTCAGAACCTGCTCACGATCATCCTTGCCTCAGCCGTCATGCTGGCAGTCAATCCCGTCCTGGCCCTGCTGGCACTCAGCCCATTGCCGCTGTTGGTCGTCACGGCGCGTCGCTACAACCGCGTCTCGCGTCCTGCCCTGCAAGAGGTTCAACAACGGGTAGCCGAGCTGACGGCCGACGCCGAAGAGAGCGTTTCGGGTATTCGGGTGATCAAAGCCTTCGCCAGAGAGGACTACGTCAAATCAGGATTCCGGGAAACGGTCCAAAGGGTTTTCGACCAGAGCATCTTCGCCACCCGCCAGCGGGCCTTCTATACGCCGACGATGGCCTTTCTCCCGAGCATCGGGATAGCGGTAGTTCTCTTCTTCGGAGGCAGGGAAGTGCTCAACGGATCGATCTCCCTCGGTGAGTTCACCGCGTTCTA
>JBEIRY010000060.1:0-10841 GCA_040375675.1 Thermoleophilales bacterium
CGGGCGATGGAAACTCCGACCTTCAGTTGAGCCGTGCCGAGGCTCTGGTGGCCCGCAAGATCCGCGCGCGGGCAAACAAGAGCACGAAGTAGGCGATCTGATGGCACGCGGCCAAGACGCCGCAGAGCGTACCGAGGGAGTCGCGGTCGTCTCCAAGAAGGGGAAGTTCCAAACTTGCTCTCCGATCTTCGAGCGCGGCGGGCAGTTCACGATCTCGGGTGGTCCCAAGGTCGCACCCGATCGGATGGCTCTCGTTCGCTGGATCCGCGGTGACCGCGCCGAGGTGATCCGCGAGTTGGGCAACCCCAAGGTGGCAGCCGATGTGGTCGAGGCGCTGCTTGCCGACCGCGGAGTGGAGCGCGGATTCAGCCCCGAGATCGAACTCGCTGCGCGTGATGCCGCCCGCGACGCCCTCGACGCCCCGGGCGAGCGCAAGGACCTGCGCGATCTCACGACATTCACGGTGGATCCGGCAACTGCACGCGACTTCGACGATGCAGTCTCGGCAAAGCGCGAAGGCGATGACATCCGCCTCTGGATCCACATCGCCGATGTCGCAGCCCACATCAAGCCGGGCACCGCCCTGGAAGACGAGGCTTACCGACGCGCCAACTCGATCTACGTACCTGGCTCGGTCGAGCCGATGCTGCCGCACGCTCTCTCGTCTGAGGCCTGCTCTCTCGCCCCCGAGGTGGATCGCCTGGCGGTCACCACCGAGGTACTGCTCTCTCCCGATGGCGAAGCCAAGTCGACCTCGTTCTATCGCTCGATCATCTGCTCGGACGTCCGCCTCGACTACGACCAGCTCGATCGCATCTTCGCCGGCAAGGAGAAGCCGCCAGAGATAGTCGCCGAGCCGATGAAGCTCGCCCGCGCCGCAGCAGCGGCACGGCTCTCGCGCCGCCCGCCCGATGCGCTCGAGGTCTCCACCTCCGAGCCCGACTTCTCCTTCGACTCCGATGGCAATGTCGAGGCAGCCAAGGGCTCAGAGCAGACCGAGTCGCACACCTTGATCGAGATGCTGATGATCTTGACCAACGAGCAGGTGGCCGAGGTGCTTCAGGCAAAACACGTGCCGACCCTCTATCGAGTGCACGAGGAGCCAGACCCCTCGAGGGTCGAGCAGCTCTGCGATCAGCTCACAGCGCTCGATCTGCCCACACCGCCGGTACCAAAGGGGATGACCCCGCAGCAGGCCGGCGAAGTGGTGGGCCAAGCGTCGCGGCTGGTGGCCAAAGAGGCAAAGCGCCGCGGACACGGTCTCGATGCATACACATCGTTGATCCTTCGCTCGCTCAAACCCGCCTACTACTCGGATCAGAACCTCGGCCATGCCGGACTGGCCAGCAGCGCCTACTCGCACTTCACCTCGCCGATCAGGCGCTTCCCCGACCTCGTCTGTCATCGCGGAATCCTCTCGGTCGTCTACGGCGAAAAGGGCGGCGAGAAGGCTCCCCTCCCCGAGGAGGTCGCCGACGCAGGCCCGCACTGCTCTGACATAGAGCGCGATGCGGTGCGGATAGAGCGCGACGCCGATTCGATCTGCGCCTCCTACCTGTTGCAGCGCGAGGTTCGCGAGCGCGGGCCGAATGCGACCTACCAGGGCGAGGTCTCTGGAGTGATCGAGGCAGGGGCCTTCATCCGCTTTGCCGGTGAACACTCGGATGTCTACGAGGGCTTCTTGCCGGTTCGAAAGATCGGCGGGCGCGAGCGCTACAACCTCGACGAGACCGGTACCCAGCTGCTCGGCTCCAGCGGTGGCACGGCGGTCAGGTTTGGCGATCCGGTGGAGATCACCGTCGACTCGGTCGACGCTCCTCGCGGCCGGGTGGACCTGCTTCCTCTGGCCGCTAAGGAAAGCGACTCCGGCAAGCGCCGTGGCAGTGGCCAGCGTGGTCGAAACGCCGGCACCCGCACCGGCGGCGCTCCGGCGCGAGGGGGTCAGAGGAGGAGCAAGTCCACGGACGAGAAGAAGAGTTCGGGTCAGAAGAAGCGCTCCAAGCCCAAGTCCGCTGGCAACAAGACCAAGAACAAGGGTCGGCCCAAGTCCAAAGCGGCCAAGGCTGCAAGAGCGGCGCGGTCGACCAACCGCAGCGGCCAGAAATCGAAGGCCAAGGGTGCATCAAAGAAGCGGGGCGGTGCTAAGAAGAGGGGGCGATAGTCATGGCTGCCTCGAAGAAATCCAAGAAGAGCAAGGGCTCTGCCAAGCAGAAGCCTGCCGCCAAGGGCAAAAAGCAGGCCAAGGGCGAGCCGCGCGAGCTCAAGTCCGGCGATGTTGCAACCAACCGCCGCGCTCGCCACAAGTTCGAGTTGGTCGAGAAGTTCGAGGCCGGGGTGGAGTTGAAAGGAAGCGAGGTCAAGTCTCTGCGCGACGGCAAGGCGCAGATCAACGAGGCCTTCGCCACGATCAACGAGGGCGAGATCTATCTGCGCGGAGCGCACATCCCGCCGTACGGCCCAGCGAGCACTCAAAACCACGAGCCCGATCGCGCCCGCAAGCTCTTGCTCCACCGCCGCGAGATCGAACGCCTGATCGGAAAGATGGCCCAGAAGGGGCTGACTCTGGTGCCGACCAGGATCTACTTCAAAGGACCGCGAGCCAAGGTCGAACTGGCGCTCGCACGCGGCAAAGAGGGGCGCGACCGCAGGCGTGAGATCAAAGATCGCGACACCCAGCGTGAGGTAGAGCGCGACTACAAGCAGCGGATGCGCTGATCACGCCTGATCGCTACGCCTGTCGTCAGGCGTAAACCCTGTTTTTCCGCATAGTCACGCGTAACAATGCGTCACATGCCGATTGCGCTCGATCTGGCAGCGGTCTGGGATGACATCCAGACCTTCTTCCAGGACAACCAGCCCTGGTCGTATGTCGTTCTCGCGGTCGTGGTCATCCTGATCCTCGGAGCGCTGCTTGCCAGGATGAGCGCCTCTTCGCGCAGACGCAGGCTCGAGAAGAAACTCGGCAAGGCCGAGGCTCGCGATCAGCGCGGGATGGAGCGTCGCGATGCCGAGATCGCCGAACGCCGCGAGTGGGCCGATCAGCGCTCCAAGCGCAAATCGAAACGCCGCGGGGGGCAGTCTGGCGAGCCCGATGCTCCCGATGACATTCACGGCGAAGAGGAGCTACCCGAGCCCGCCGCGGCCCCCGATGTTGCACCAGTTGCCGCCGCGCTCGGTTTGAGCGGAGCGGCAGCGGCAGGCGCAGCGATTGCAGACGACGACGATTCGACTCCCGCCGATTCGATCTCTTTGAGCTCCGCCTACGAACCCGACGACACGACTCCAGCGGGCCCCAGCCCCGAAGAGGCAGCGCGGGCGCGCCGCGAAGCCGAGGAGAAGGTTCGCGCAGAGGCCGAGCGCCTGCGAGCAGAGAGCGAGGCCCGCACCCAGGCCGAGTCTGCACAGGTGAGCAAAGAGGTCGAAGACCGCACCCGCTCCGCGATCGAAGAAGCCCGCTTGGCATCTGACGAAAAGGTCCGACTTGCAGCCGAGGCCGCCGCTGCAGCTGCGGCCGAGCGAGTCAGGGAGGAGGGAGAGCCCTCCGCCTACGGCCCGGCAAGCAGCGCGCTCTCCGGAACCAACCAGAAACTAGACGAGATCGAGCGCCGTGTAGCCGAGGCCGAGCGTCGTGCAGCCGAGGCCGAGCGTCTGGCCGAGGAGGCCGAGCGCGAGCGAAGGATGGAGGAGATGCTCGAGCGCGTAGAGCAGGCCGAACAGCGCGCCGCCGAGGCCGAGCGCCGCGCTCTCTCAGCCGAGGCAGTTGCCGGCAGCGAGACCAGACCGAAGGCTTCCTCATCTTCTGGCTCGGCACCTCGCGCTGTCTCGCCAGCGGCTGCCGGGGCCGAGGGAGCGAGTTGGTTGGTCGAAGACGACTCCGAGCCTGCCCCCGCAACCGAGGTAGCACCCGGCCAGACCGCTATCGACGAACCCGATCAGCCGACGCTCGCCGAGGCCGTCGGCGAGGCGAAATCCGAACCTGCCGAATCCGCCGCAGACGAAGCCGAGGACGCAACCAAGGCCGAGGCACATAAAGAATCAGCCCAAAAGCCTGAGCCCCAGGAGCTACCGCCACTCGAGAAGGCAGCGCCTATCTCCGGTCTCGCCGCGCTGCCGGTGATCGGCGCGCTCTTCCAGAGCGAGGCCCAGCGTCGCGAGCAGCGTCTTCAGCGCGAGATCGCCGAGTCCAATCGCGAGCTCGAACGCGAGTGGGAGCGTGAGCGAGCGGCGCTTGCCAACAAGCAGGCCGAGGAGCGCGAGCGCCGCGAAGAGGAGCGCCGACAGCGAGCGGTCGAGCGGGCAAAGCGCGAGAAGGAAAAAGAACTGAAGGCAGTCGAGAAGGCCCGCAAGGAGCGCGAGGACGCTCAAAAGGCCGAGTCCGCCGAGCGCAGCAAGCGCGCCAAAGAAGCCGCCGATAAGCGCAAGGCCGAGGCCGAGAAGAAGCAGGCCAAGGCCGAGCGTGACCACAAGGCCGAGATCGCAGCGGTAGAGAAGGCCCGAAAGGAGCGCGAGGCCGCCCAGAAGGCCGAGGCCGAAGAACGCAGCAAGCGCGCCAAAGAAGCAGCCAAGAAGCGCAAGAAGGACAAGAAGGAAAAGAAGGCGACAGACGCAGCCGGCGATGAGGCGAAGAAGGGGTCTGAGAAGGAGTCCAAGAAGGAATCCAAGAAGGCCGACAAGCCAAAGAAGTCGGAGAATCCGGAGAAGCCGGAGAAGTCTGCGAAGAGGTCATCTTCCGAGGGCAGCGGCGACCTCGATCTCAATACCGCCACCTTCGAGGAGCTTCGCGAAACTGGTCTCAGCGTTACCGAGGTGACGCGGATCCTCACCTACCGCAACCGCTCCGGTGGCTTCAAGAAGCTCAGCGACCTCGACTCCATCCCGGGGCTCGAGAAGTCCAGCCTCACCGCAGCCAAGAAGAAACTGCGGCTCTAGTCCACCCTCACTTGAGCCGCCGCAGCGCGGGCGGCTTCGCGGGCCTCGTCGGCCGTCTCGCCCCGGGCTATCGCCACGCCCATCCTGCGGCCAGGGCGCGACTCGGGCTTGCCGAAGAGCCTCAGGTCCACCCGCGGGTCGGCGAGCGCATCGTGGCTCACCTCGATCATCGGGTCCGGCTTTTCCTCCTCGGCCAGGATCACCGCGCTCGCCCCGGCGCTTTCTAGTGGGATTTCGCGCGCGCCGGCGCCGTCTGCTGCCTCCACGGTCGGAACCGTCAGCCCCAAGATCGCCCGGGCATGCAGCGCCCCCTGAGGCAGAGCCTGCGAGGCCATAGTTGCCATGCCGGTGTCGTGGGGGCGGGGGGAGACCTCGCTGAACCAGACCTGGTCGCCCGAGATGAACAGCTCTACTCCGAAGATTCCCCGCCCGCCGAGGGCCTCGGTGATGCTCGCTGCGATCTCGCGCCCTGCGTGGAGGGCCTTCGGGCTCATCTGTTGCGGTTGCCAGCTCTCCCGGTAGTCCCCGTCTTCTTGCACATGCCCGATCGGCGCACAGAATGCGGTGCCACCGGCATGACGCACCGTCAACTGGGTGATCTCGTACTCGAAGTCCACGAACGCTTCGCAGATCACGCGCCCCGCGCCAACACGCCCTCCCTCTTGCGAGTAATCCCAAGCCTTCGTCACGTCGTCGGTATCAGCGATCACCGACTGTCCCTTGCCCGATGAGCTCATCACCGGCTTGACCACACACGGCGTGCCGAGCTCTCCGACCGCTGCTTTCAGCTCATCCAGCGAATCGCAGAAGACGTATCTCGATGTAGGCAGGTTCAGCTCCTCTGCCGCGAGGCGGCGGATTCCCTCTCGGTCCATGGTCAGCCGTGCAGCGCGGGCGGTCGGTACGACCGTCAGGTTCTCGTGGCCGGCCTGTTCGAACTCCTCCAGCACCTCGGTCGCGATCGCCTCGATCTCGGGCACGACCAGCAGGCGAGCGCACGGCAGGGCTACCTCGGCCTTCAAAAGAGCCCGTAGGGCGTCGGGGTCAGACATGTCGATCGAAAACGATCTGTGTGCCAGCCCCATCGCGGGTGCACCCGAGTAGGAGTCGACGGCGACCGTCTCGCACCCCAACCGCATCGCTTCGATCACCACCTCGCGCCCCAGCTCGCCCGATCCCAGCAGCACCAACCGTGTGGCGCTGGCCGTTCCGGGTACCCCGATCGCGACCGCGCTGTCGCTCACTCGGTTTCGTCTTCCACCAGATCATCGCCTTCGGCTCGCGAGAGCCGCGCCGTCATCTCGCGCAGGGTCGCGCGGATCTGCTTGTCGGGGCTGAAGCCGAAGGCGCGCCAGACGCCGCTGTAAGGCTTGCGCCCCGCGATCCATGCGCCCGCGCCGAAGCCACCGAAACCCACGGCGGAGATCCAGTAAGCGAACTCGCTGTTGAGCTTGATCAGTGCGGCCACTCGGGCCGATGAGAGCTTCTTTGGTGCTTTGCCGGTCATCAGCGAATAGACGGCCGATCCGGCTATCGCCACATTCTCACGACTCACCGCGCTGAGATCCTTTGAGAGCTTGTCGGCTTCCGACAACTCCTCGCGGCTGAGAGCCAGCATCGGGTAATCGACCACTGCCGCGATCCCGGGGTTCTGCTGCTTCCACTCGATCGTGTTGAGAACCCAGGTCTCCACCGCCAACTTGCCGTCGGGTGCTCGCTCCAGCGCCTGGCGCTGCGCTTCGACGTGTTCCGAATAGCTCTCCATGGCTGCTTGCCAGAGCAGCGGGTCCGGCCCGCCGAAGTAGTAGTTGACGAGGCTGGGAGAGAGGTCCAGTTCTTTGCAGACCGCGCCCACCTCGGTACCTCGTGGCCCGAACTCAGCCAGATGCCTCGCCGTGGCGGCGATCATCTTCTCTTTCGTCCCCTCGTCGTCTTTGCCCTTGGGGATCGGGCCGCGCTTTTTGCCCTGCGGTTTCTTCGAAGTCGCCATGCGCGAAGCCTAACCGCAGACCGGAGTGCCACGTCAGTTTCCTGCTTTGCCGCGCGACTCCACTAGCCTGTAGGAGCACAGTGCATGGGGACGACAGGCTTCGACGTGGTCATCGTGCGACTGGTTGCAGGTCGAGGTTGCTGGAGGCCTCGTTAAACCCCAGCAAAAACCAATACGTGCGGACCATGAGTTCGCCCTCGCCGCTTAGTTAGAAGCTAAGCAGTGAGAGTCGGCCCTCCTGCGCCCGTCGGGAGGGGGCCCGGCTTCAGAAACGGGCTTACCTGGGCGGACTGCCTCGATCGTCCGGGAACAATTAAGAGGCTTTGTTCGGGACAGTGCCCGTCGGTGCGGACTCCCCCGAACGAGAAACAAGCACCGGCTAAGCCTGTAGATGCCAATCGTTTCGTTACCGCGGACGTGGGTTCGATTCCCACCGTCTCCACCTGCTCGTTTCCCCTGGGCCAGAGGCCCGGGCGCTAACCCTCGGCCAAGATCTCGATCCGCCGGGCGACGATCTTCCTGATCAACTCGTCGGGCAGCGGCTCTTCGGGGGTGAAGCGGATGGTGCCTTTGGAGGTGCTGAATGGCTCGAGCTCGTCGCTCATCTCGCGGATGATCTGCGATCCGTGCGGAAAGAGGCTGAGATGGTTCTTGGCAGCAACGAAGGCAACCAGCGGGTCGTCACCCAGGAAGTAGTTGGGGACGCCGTAGTAGGTCTTCTCGCTCAGCGGGGGCGCGGCATCCACGATCACATCGCACATCTTCTGCAGAGCTTCACGCTGGTCGGCCGGGAGCCCTTTCAGGTAATCGCCGACCACGCCCATTTGCCGCGCCCTATACCTGCGAGCGCTTGATCTCGCTGCCGTCGGGAAGCAGCGAGTAGATATCCCCATCGGCTGCAAGCCAGAGCAGTCCGGTGAAACGCTCCTTCGCATCGCCGAGGAACGGGCCTTCCAGGCCCTTCAACGGCAGCGGGGGGATTATGTGCGTGAGGGCCAGGTTCTTCACTCCAGCTTCGCGTGCCATGTCGGCGGCCTGTGCGGGGCTTGCGTGGTAGTCGGGCACGTCGGCGAAGATCTTGGCCCGGTTGGGCTTTCCGGCTTCGCGCGCGGCGTCTTCCAGCAGCTTCACGAGGTTAGGTGCAAGCGCGTCGCAGATAAGCAGATCCGCATCCTTCGAGGCCTTCACCAGCGACTCGGTGTAGGTGGTGTCGCCCGAGATGACCACGCTTCTCCCTGCGTAGTCGAAGCGAATTCCGAGAGCCGGATCGACCGGCGTGTGATCCACCACGAACGCGGTCACCTTCACACCATTCTCGTCGAGGATCACCTCGGACTCCAGCTTGCTACCGGCATCGAACCGCTCGGCGGTCATACCGGCCATCTCACGTGGCGCAACCGTCTCGCCATGGTGAGCGGCCCGGTAATCGCTGTCGAGTTTGTAGGCGCGGTTGAGACCCTTGATCACCTTGCGCACGCCCTTTGGGCCGAGCACTCGCAGGCGACCCTGGCTCGAATCAGAGACCCAGCGCTGGATGGCGACTGCAGGCAGGCCCCCGATGTGGTCGGAGTGGAAGTGGGTCAGGATCACCGACTCGATCCGGCCCGGGTCGATCGCACACGCGTTCATCGCGCTTGCGGCGCCTTCGCCGGCGTCGACTATGAACAGCCGGCCTCCAGCGATCACGCCCACGCAAGGCTGGCTGCGGCCGGGATCGGGCAGGGGCGCACCTGTCCCGATCATCACCACGTGCAGTCCGTCGGGCAGACCCGCCATGCAGTCGGCAGACATCCTCGCGGGCAAGGTCTTTTGGACCAGCTTGATCGCGATGCGTCCACGCAGTGACTCGCTCATCCCTTTGCTACCTCCTGTTCGGCCTCGTCGAGGCGCTCCGAGATCAACTCTATGCCTTTGTTCCAGAACTCCGGGTCTCGCAGGTCCACTCCCACTATCTCACCGAGACCTTCCGGCGAGCGCGACCCTCCAGCCCGCAAGAGGTCCAGGTAGGCAGGCACGAACGCCTCGCCCTCCTCGCGATAGCGGCGGTATACGGAAAGCGCCAGCAGGTTGCCGTAGGCATATGCGTAGACGTAGCCGGGGGTATCGATGAAGTGGGGGATGTACGACCACCAGGTTCCGTACTCGGGCACCACATCCACTGAGTCGCCGAGCAGATCCTTCTGGGTATCCAGCCATGCCTCGGCCAACTGCTCGGTCGAGAGCTCACCCTCCTCGCGGCGCTGGGTGTGCACGCGATCCTCGAACCGGTTCATCGCGATCTGGCGGAATGTGGTGGCCACGTAGCCGTCGATCGTCTCGCCGAGCAGCGAGATTCGCTCCTTGCCGGTTGCGTCTTCGAGCAGGCGGTCGAGCACGATCGACTCGCCGAAGGTCGAGGCCGTCTCGGCAACGGTCAAGGGCGTGGTGAACTCGAAGATCCCGCGCGGGCGAGATAGCGAGGCATGTACTCCATGCCCCAGCTCGTGGGCGAGAGTCAGCACGTCGTTCGGGCGCGAGGTGTAGTTGAGCATCACGTACGGGTGGGCCGAGGGCACCGTGTAGGCGCAGAACGCACCACCGCGCTTGCCTGCGGCGGGCGGCACATCGATGTAGTTGCCGGTGAAGAACTCCCCGGCCACCTCGCCGAGCTCTGGTGAGAAGCCGCGATAGCAGTCGAGCACCGTCGCCTTTGCCTCCTCGTAAGGGATCTCGCGCTCGGCGGTGCCGAGCGGAGCGGCGCGGTCGTAGTAGGCGAGCTTGTCGAGACCCAGAAGCTTCGCCTTCAGCCGGTACCAGCGGCGAGCGATCTCGTAGTTGGCGGTGACCGCCTCCACCAGCGCCTGCACCGACTCGTCAGATGCCTCGTTCGAGAGGTTCCGCGACGAGATCCAGCTGGGGTACGAGCGCAGCCTGTCCACGGTGGACTTCTCCTGCAGCAGCGTGTTGAAGATGAAAGCGCGGGTCTTGAGCCCTGGCTCCAGTGCTTTGCAGACGCCGTCGGCCGCGGCGGCGCGCGCCTCGCGATCGGGCGACTGCATCTCAGACAGGGCGAGGTCCAGCTCCACCGGCTCGTCTCTGCCCGGCAGCTCTACCCGAAGAGCGGAGATCTGATCCCCGAAGAGCCGGGCGAAGGCCGAGCGCCCTGTCACCCGCAACTCGGTTGCGATCTTCTCCTCGGGCTCGGTCAGCAGATGCGGGCGCTGCAGTCGAGCGACCTCGAGGAAGTGGCGGTAGTTGTCCAGGGCGGGGGAAGCCAGCACCTCTGTCGCCTCTTCGTCGGGCAACTGAGCCCACTCGAGCTCGAAGAAGAGGAGCTTCGTCTCTATCTGCGCGCCGCGCTGCTGAAGCTCGGCAAGCAACGCCCCTCGATCGTGACTGTCTGAGGCGACCGAGTAGCCAAGGGCGGCGTACGAGCCGGCGCGGCCCAGGCGGTCGGAGATCCCGCCGAGCACGGCGAGCGCCTCGGCGAGGCCTTCGCCGTCGAGCTCCGCGATCTTTCCCCGGTAGTTCGAAGCGAACTCCTCGGCCTCTGCCTCGGCCTCTGCAAGGAATCCCTTCGCCGCTTCGTCGCCTCCGCCCGATACGAGCGGTTCGAGATCCCAGCGGGGCAGGTCGGCTACGGGTGCGGCATCGGCGGCGGCATCGGGCATAGGCACGCACGATACGCGCCCAAGGCGCTCGGGCGCCTCGTTCCGTCCGGATTCTGCGTGAATCTTCTTGGCAGTGGAGAAGATCAAAGACCAAATCGCGGGCCTGATCCTTCCGGCGCTATTCGTAATAGCCTGGATCCTCGCCCTGACGGGTTCTATCCCACCGGTTGGCAGCGAGAGCGAGAGCCTCTCTGTTGCCGCGATCCGCTGGATCCTCTACATGATCTGCTTTGCGTTCTTCAGCTCAGCCGTGATGCACTCGGTCTTCGCCA
>JBEIRY010000025.1:0-21363 GCA_040375675.1 Thermoleophilales bacterium
CCCAGACCAACTCGACACCGGGAACCTCCTGCTGAACCCGGTCGACGCAGGCATAGAGCATGCTCTCGCGGCCGATCAGACCGATCTTGCCCTCGCCAAGACCACGATCTTTCAGGGTCGTTGCGAGCCCCGACCAGAGGTCGAGCTCGACCCGGACATCGTCGATCGCAACCAGGTCCTCGCGCCAGTCAGGGATCTCTACGACCAGCGTGCCGTCCTCTGCGACCGGCATCACGAGACCGGAGTGACCTCGTCCCGACCAGGAACCCGGTCGATCCGGGATCTGGGGGAAGGCCGAGTAGTGATTGGTCAAGTAAACGATGTCGGCGCCCCAGTCGGCTCCGTTGGCGCCACGACTGACTACGAGGAGGCCGTCGAGGCCCTTGGCAGCGGCTGCCTCGCGCAGCTTGCTGCGGCGCTCTGCGTACTCCGCGGGGGCAATCGGGTTGGTCTTTTTCCTCGACATCTCAAACGCTCCTTGGTTGGGTTTTGGAAACTTCGCACCTTTCGGCAGGTGCCGGTTGGCCGACCATCTCTCCTAGCCGGTGACGAACTGATAATCGACCTTGTCACCTTTGAGGTGGACAAGGACACCCGAGATACGACCTGTGTGGTAATCGCTCCCGGGGTTGATGCAGAGAGTGCGACCTATCCGGTTGGCTGCGCGGGACTCGTGCACGTGCCCGTGGAGGCTCGCGATCGGCTGATAGGTCTCGATCAGCTCACGAACCGCGGTCGAGCCGCACGGCGCCATCTTCGGCTGACCGGCAACCGTCTGGACGGTGAGGTCCTTGTCGAGTTCAGGGGCGAGATCGAGCTGAGAGTCGTACGGAGGCACGTGCAGATTCATGATCAACTTGGAGGTGTCGTCGACCTGGTCGGCGAGCTTTGCCACCCGCTTGTAGAGGTCGTCCTCGTTCAACTCGCGGGGCGAGTCGAATGGGGTGATGTTCGAGTAACCGAGCGAGATCATCGTGTAGTCGCCGAACTCGACGATCTTCTCGTCGCAAGCCTCGACCCGCTTGGCCTTCTCGATCGCTGTGTCCACGCCAGGCGGATCGTCGTTTCCGGGCATAACGAAACATCTGATCTCATCGTCAGTGAGCCGCTCCTCGGCGAGGGCCATCCAGCGATCGAAGGTCTCGAGCATGACCTTGGCAAACCACTCCTCGCGCTTTGCCTCGCTCAGCTTCGCGACCCTGTTGACCTCTTCAGGTGTCATCAGGTGCGGGTACATGCCGTTGGCGCGAACCCGGTTCATCAGCTCTTCGCGCTCTTCCTCAGTGGTTGCCGTCTCGGGCACACCGAAGAGCTCGGCTGTGACTGTCCCGTCGCCGTTGTCGACCAAGGGGACTACGACCTTGCCGGTCACATCGCCGCCCATGACGATGACATCTGCGTCATAGCCAGCGGGCGAGTGCAGGAACTTTCTCCACAACACCTCGGTGCCGTGGATGTCCGAGGCGTAATAGAGGCGGAGCTTGTCAGCTCCGCCCCCACCGCTCCTGCCGAAGAGACCCATCTGCCTACTCGGGGGGTAGTTCCTGGTGGGTGAGCTTCAGGTCGATGCCCTGACGCTTACGCACCGTGTAGGAAATCCCGTAGATCAGGAATCCGGCGGCGTAGACGATCAACGCCAGCCAGAGCTTGCCTGGGTTGTAGGCGAGGCTCGAACCCGAGGACGGATCCCAGAGCAGCAGCGCCACGCCGAGTCCGAACCCGATGAAGGCGAGAAGGCCGACGATCGAGAGGACGGGAATGCCGAGCACGCGCTTGCCGTAGGGCGAGTTGTCGACCATCGCCTTCTGGCGGAAGGGCAGCACGATGCCGCCGATCGCCGTGATGGCGAGGGTCAAGGTGAGCCCAAGCAAAACCGCGAGCGTGGTGAACCAGTCGGTGAACGCGTAGATGGCCGTACTCGCTATACCGAGCGCGGTCACGATCCCGATCGCAAAGACGGGAGCGTGCGTTCGCGGATCGACCTTAGAGAGCTTCTCAGGCACGATCCGGTCGAACGACCAAGCGAACATCGAACGGCTGATCAGCAGCATCGTCTGAGGCAGCCAGACCAGCAGACCCAAGGTGAAGCCGAGGATGATCAGCAGACCCCAGACCCAGCTGCCGGAGGCTATCGCCATGATCTCCGGATATGCCGGAGCGCCAGCGACGAAGCCGTACTTGGCCGGATCAGCCAGGCCGAGCAGCGAGTTGAAGTCGTAGCCGGTGATCCCGAGGTAGATCGGGAGGAGGATCGCGAAGAACGCAACCGCGATAAACGCAGCGCCGGGGATGGAGATCAGGTGGGTGCTCTTCTTGAGTCTGATCTCACCGGCGAAGTAGTTGCTCGCGTAGAGGAACCCGAACACGTACCAGAAGAGAGTCGTCGATTGGAGCGTAATCTTGGTGTCGTACCCGTTCAGCGGCGCAAAGCCTCCGGCTTTACCCGACGCAGTTAGGTGTGCAACCGCGTTGTTGGTTCCCAGGTTGGCGGCGTACTCGTTGAAGTTGTCGAGGAAGCCAGCCTTGCTCTGAGCCAGACCGACGATCACCGGAACCAGGAAGGTGCCGAGCGCATAGAGCGCAAAGACCACGACCTGAATCCGGAGGAAGACACGGAGTCCTCCAACGATGAAGATCAAGGCAGAGACGATCAGCGCAACCGTTCCGGTGATGAACAGGCCCCACTCGGTCGAGAACCAGTCGCCGAAGCTGAGCCAACCGGCCGAGCCGGTGAAGCCGGCGAACATCCGACCCATGGCTCCGAAGCCGTAGGCCGCCATATAGGTGGTGTAGAGGCCGAAGATGATCGCGAGCCAGAAGCAGAAGCTGAAGTTGGCCGCAAAACCGATCGACGGACTGAGTGACCGGCTGTTGAAGACGTAGTCGCCTCCGGTCCTCGGCATGATCTGCGAAAGCATCGCGTAGAGGAACGCACCGGGGATACCCATGCAGGCTGCAACGCCGAGCGCTACCCAGAGGTTTGCTCCCGGATAGAAGGCGTAGAAGAGCCAGGCGAAGGAAAACGACAAGGCAACGCTCGCCCACATCACGTTGTAGAAGAGCGCGTCGATCGTTCTTGCTTCGCGGACCAGTCCGGTCGCCTTACGGGTGAAAAGACTTGCTGATGCCTTTGCTTTGGTTGCCATCTCTAAACCCCTTTCTCTCTCTCCCGAAAAACCGCTTTTCCCAAGTCAGTGTGACGAGTTGGCAAAAACGATTTACTTGGCGCGAAGCCTACACAGATTTTCGGCGGGTGTGCTCTTCGATCGACAGTAGAGAGTCAAAGCCGCACTATCAAGCGGAATTTCCGAGTATCCCGGCAAGGCGATCCGGAGAGATCGCGCCGTCGCGAAGAACGCTCCATTGTCCATCTGCCTCGTAGTCGGTCAGATCGAGGACGGTCGATGGATCGCCCTGCAGGTCTCCCCCATCTATCGCCAGGTCTGCCCCTCCAACGATCGTTTGCTCGATTCCGGTGAACTGCGATGACGGTGGCGAGCCCGACAGGTTGGCCGAGGTCTGGAAGACCGGTAGCGGCATTCCCTTCAGGGGACCTTCGAGCAGCCTCACCCCGAGGCGCTGCGGATCCTCGCGACACGCCAACGGGTAGCGGCCATCCGGGTTGGGAAGGATCCAGGTCCATGGCCCGGGACGCAGTTGGCCGACCGCATCGGCAACTCGGGGGGTGAGACCGGCGACCAACTCGCGCATCGCAAGCGGTGAGAAATACAGCACCGCGGAGCTCTTGCCTTCGTCGCGTCCCTTGATCTGGTGAATTCGCTCGATCGACTTCTGATCGATCGGATCGCAACAGAGCCCGTAGACGCCGTCGGCCGGGAATACGGCAACGCCACCTGAGGCAATGCAGGCTTCGAGGGACTCGCGCGCTGCCTCCTCGCCATCGGCGGCGATCGATACGAGCTTGGTGCTCATCGCTTTGCCAAGACCACCCGTTCGATGCCGGCGAGATCGGGGCGGATCTCGACCTGTTCGTATCCGGCCGTCTCCAACATCGCGGCGACCTCTGCGGCCTGTCCCTCGCCGACCTCGAGAGCGATCGAAGCGGGAATTTCTGGGAGCTGTGAGATGCCCGAGGGACCGCCGATCAGCTCGGTGAATGCCTCCAACCCGCTAGGCCCAGGAACGAGGGCTTGCCTGGGTTCGAACTCTCGCAACTCTGGCTCTAACCCCTGCCACTCCTGCTCGCTTATGTAAGGGAGATTGGAGACCAGCAGATCGATCGAGCCGGTATCGAGGGCAATCGTGCCCGAGGCAAACGAGACCCGGCCCGTAAGACCAAGGGCCTCGGCGTTCTCCGCCGCCAGCGAGAGCGCCTCGGGGGAGGTGTCGGTTGCAAAGACTTCGCAACCGGGCAACTCGTCTGCGATCGCGAGAGCGATCGCGCCTGTACCCGTCCCCACATCCAGCACGCGCTGCGGAGTCGTCTCCAGCGCTATCTCGACCAGCATCTCCGTCTCGGGTCTGGGGATCAGGGCACGCCTGTCGCAGCGAAGCTCGAGCGAGCGAAAGCCCTTCCGGCCCAATATGTAGGCAACAGGCTCACGGGACGATCGACGCCTGATCAGGCCAGCGAACTCCCTGCCTGCGCCTTTCGGCAGTTCAGCCTCGGGAGAGGCGATCAGATCAGCGCGGGAGTACCCGCTGACTGACTCGAGCAACAGCTCGGCATCTAGCCTGGGTGAGTCGACTCCGGCTGCGGTCAGGGCGTCGACCGCACCACCCAGCGCCTCAGCCACCGTTGCCGTGGAAAGCCCGGCGGCCATCCTCACTCTTCCTCGGTCGAGCTCTCGGTTGCCGAGGTCTGAGCCTCCAGGCGGGCGCGCTTTTCCTCGGCCTGCAGCACCTCGGTGATCGGCGCCAGCTCGCCTCCCATCACTTCATCGATGTTGTGGGCGGTGAACTTGACCCGGTGATCAGTCACGCGCCCCTGAGGAAAGTTGTAGGTGCGAATCTTTTCCGAGCGCTCGCCGCTTCCCACCTGCGAGCGGCGGGCGTCGGCGATCTCTGCGTTTTGTTCCGCAAGGGCTTGCTCATAGAGGCGCGCGCGCAAGACGCGCATTGCCTTATCGCGGTTTTGCAGCTGTGACTTCTCGTCCTGCATCGAAACCACGATCCCGGTCGGCTTGTGCGTTATGCGTACAGCCGAGTCGGTGGTGTTGACCGACTGTCCGCCTGGCCCGGATGAGCGATAGACATCGATTTGCAGATCGGAGTCGTTTACCTCGACATCGACGTCCTCTGCCTCAGGCAGAACGGCCACGGTCGCAGTAGATGTATGGATGCGCCCCTGGGATTCGGTCTTCGGTACGCGCTGCACACGGTGAGTTCCGCCTTCGTACTTGAAGACCGAGTACGCACCTTCGCCCTTGATTGCCAGGGTCACATCCTTGAAGCCCCCGTGGTCGGCAGCCGACTGAGAGAGAGTCTCGGTCTGATATCCCAGCGACTCGGCATAGCGCGTGAGCATCTTGTAGAGGTCGCCGGCAAAGAGGCCGGCCTCGTCGCCGCCGGTTCCGGCGCGAATCTCGACGATCACGTTCTTGGAGTCGTTCGGGTCGCGCTCGACCGTGGCAAGGCGGATCTCCTCCGCAAGGCTCTCCAGCTCTGCCGGAGCGTCGGCCACCACGCTCTCCAACTCGGCATCGTCGGCGCCTTCGTCGAGCAGTTCGCGTGCCCCTTCGAGATCGTCAGCGAGAGTGTGCCAGCGCACGGCCAACTCGTGAGCGCGCCCGAGATCGCGGTACTCTCGGCCCACCTCGGCGTAGCGAGCGCGATCGGCGATCACATCGGGGTCTGACATCTGCCCCTCCAGCTCGGCGTAGCGAGCCTCGATCTGTTCGACCAGCTTTTCGATCATCGCTGGCTAGTTTGACGGGAGCAGAGACCGAGAGCGCAGGTCACGGCCCCGGCTGAGGAAACGAGCGGGCCTCAGTCGACCTCGTTGACCTCTTCGTACCAGAGCTTCTTCTCGCCGATCTTCGCTCTCAGCTTCCAGCCCCGTGACTTGGGCGCATCCTCCATTGCCTTCTCCAGTCGGTCGATCTCGCCCTTGATCCGGTCCTTGGCTGCCTTCGAAACCTTGAGCTTCGACAGACCGTCCCTGAGCCGCTCTAGGTTGATCTCGCAGGTGTGATGCAGACCCCAGTCCGACGAGGTGAGATCTGTGATCCGCTCCAGCGAAATCCCTTCTTCGTCGTTATCGGTCACGGGAACGCCAGCAAGCAGTGCGTAAATGTCGTTTCGATCCTTCTCGTTCAGCTCGACGATCTGCATCTTGGTCAAGAGCAGATCCGCGGGCGCGAGCGTTCTCGTGTGAACGGTGACCCTGTTCTTGAGCGGGATCGTGTGACACATCTCGAAGGCGTCGATGAAGACATCGACTTTGTGTCCGTGATCGGGCGCCTCGAAGATCATCCTTCGAGCCCCGTTGAGCGCATTGAACTGCTTGTCGGGCTCCCAACCGAGTCCTTCCAGAGCCTTGCCGACTTTGGAGCCCTGCTTCTTGACCGTGATCAGATCGATATCGGCAACCTCGCGGTCGAGTGACTTCTCGAGTTTCGAGCCACAAACGATCTTGACCGCAATCCCCCCAAGAGCACGGACATCGAAGCCCTGAGCGTCGAGCTGGTCGAGCAGACGATCTGCCTCGTCTACCAACTTCGGCTTGATCTGTGATTTAGCCATCGCTCACCACCTTATTGCGCCCGCCCGCTCTGACGACCGGCAGATCCTCACGAATCTGGGAAAGGTAATCAGCCTCGCCAGCGGTATCCACCTGGATGGGGATCTCGGCGGTGAGGATCTCCTGCTGTCCGCCCGCCTTGACCAGCACATTCCCCGATGCATCAACAGCCATCGAAAGGCCCGCGAACTTTGCTCCGCCCTGCTCGCCGACGCGGTTGACATAGATGTGAGGCAGACGGTTCTCGAGCGCACGCGCCGGAATCGCCACCTCGTGCCAGGGGCCATAAGGATCCATGTTCGCCGAGCAGGTAATCAGCAACTCGGCCCCGGCTCTGGCCAGCGCTCTGGCGGGCTCGGGAAACTCGGCGTCGAAGCAGGTGAGGAGTCCCGCCTCGAGACCGACCAGACGCGCAAGGCACAACTCGGATCCAGCGGTGAAGGCCCCAATCTCCGTGCCGAAGAGGTGGGTCTTGCGGTAGACCGCCACGAGGCTTCCGCTCTCGTCGATCGCTGCGGTGGCGTTGGCAACTGCCCCGGAGTCGAGCTTTTCCGCAAAGCCCACCACCGCCGCAGTTGCGGTCTCTTCGCAGACAGAGGCAAGCAGGGAGATCTCCGGCCCGTCGGGATCGCAAGCCGCCTCCCCAGCCATCGCCGGCTCGTAGCCAGTGATGAAGAGTTCCGGGAAGACGACGATGTCCGAGGCCGAATGTTCCCTGACGATCTCGGCGGCCCGTTCCGCATTGCGCTCGGCGTCAATGCCCTCAGGGGCGATCTGGGCGAGTACCGCGGACAGCGAGGCCTGCTCAGTCACCGAAACTGGCCCCTGCATGGAACGCCATCGCTTCGAGCGCGATCCGGCCGCCGATCAAGGCCGTCTTCGGGGTCGGATCGAGACTTGGAGCTACCTCCACCACATCTACTCCCAGCAAACCACCGCTCGAAACGCTGCGGACTATCTCGACCGCTTCGCGGCTGGTCATTCCGCCTGGGGTCGGGCAACAGGTGCCAGGCGCGTGAGCTGCATCGAGAGAATCGATGTCGAAGGAGAGATAGATGCCGTCTCCAGCCGAGGCGACCCCGCGAGCCTTGTCAGCGGCCCAGGCCGCGCCCTTGGCCCAAATCTCTTCCAGCCAAATCACGGTGATGCCGTGCTCTCGGCAGTAATCGATCTCGGTCCGCGGATTCATCCAGCCGGAGATTCCAACCAACGCGATCTTCTTCGGGTCGAAGCCGGCGTCGACGGCCCTGGTGATGGGGCAGCAGTGGTTGAGCAGTTCGCCACCAACATCAGGTGCTGTGTCGAGGTGGGTGTCGATCAGGATCAAGCCGGGATCGTCGTATGTAGAGGCGATCGCGCGCGCTGCGGGGATGGTCACCGAGTGATCTCCGCCGAGGGTCACCGGCAAGGCTCCAGCGCTCAGAATCTGCTCGAGATCCGACTGTGCGCGCTGAAAGGTGACCTCAGGATTCGCCAAAGCGATATCGCAGTCGCCGGTATCGACCGGGTTGAGAGCCTCGACCAGATCGAACTCGAGTGTGGCGTTGTAGGTGAGGAACATCCGCGTGACATCCCGGATGCCACGCGGCCCATAGTTGGCTCCGGTTCGAGAGATGTTGGTCGCATCGAAGGGGATGCCGTAAATGGCGGCCTTGGCACCATGCTTTTCAAGTGCTTTGGCCTCGGCGGGCACATGTGGCAGACCGAGAAACGAGCCACTCAGCCCCGCGTGCAGCAGACTCGACCACATCGTCGGATCGTCTTTGGTTCCCATAGCCTCCCTCTCTCCCGGTTGCCAGAGGCCAAAAGGGTATCCGAAGGCACAGAAAAACGGTTTTTCATTTACTGAAGCGGTTCGCTCCCAGTCCCACCGGGGGTAGGTGTTTTAACCTGATCGAATGGGATCGGGGCTGAAGCGGCAAGGAAGAGTCGGAATCCGCGATGTCGCAAAGGCCGCGGGTGTCTCACCGACCACGGTCTCCCACGCCTTGAGCGGCAAGGGGAGGATCTCGGAGCAAACGAGAATCCGCGTCACGGAGACGGCCGAGCGGCTCGGCTACAAGCCCAATCGAAGTGCCCAACATCTCGTCACAGGAAACAGCGGTCTAATCGCTCTGTACGCGGGTAACAGCTCGACTCCCACCGGCAGACTCACCTCGGCCCTTCCCGACTATCCGTTCATCATGAACATCGCAATGTCCGCCTCGGTCGAGGCGATCGAGCAGGGGCTGAGCATGGCTCTCTCTTCGCAGACGAGCGAGGCATCAGGGCTACTCCAGATGGGCGTGGACGGTGCGGTCATCGTCGACCCCGAGGTGAAAGATTCGGTGAATGAAGAGTTCTTCGAGGCCGGGATTCCTGTCGTCACGGTTGGAAGGATCCTCGGAGTTCCAGAGGAGATGAACGAGCACTGGGTCGATGTCGACCACAACAAGGTGACGATCGAAGTCCTCGAGCATCTCAAGAAGAGAGGGGCAAAGCGCGTCGCGGTGATCAGCGCTCCGGTCGGGCCGTCCTACGTGAACGATTCGCTGGAGGGCTACAAGGCTTGGTGCGAGAGCACAGGCCAGGAACCGATTTTCCATACTCTCGAGGGCCGTGACTACGAACAGGAGACCCGCCGCGTAACCAAGGCCCTGCTCGACGAGAAGGACCGACCAGATGCAATCTTCTGCCACCTCCAGCCCGTAAGCGTGGAGGTTCTCCGAGCGGTGATCGCCGAAGGGCTCAGCGTGCCCGACGAGATGATGATCGCAACCATGAGCGACGACACCAAAGTCAACAATCTCGACGGCTCCGGGATGCCTGATCTCACCGGGTGCAACCTGCACCCAGAGCAGACGGCGGTAGAAGCGGTTCGGATGCTGGCAGCCCTAGTTGCGGGCGAAGAGCCAGCCAACCCGCATGTGTACATCCCCGGTGAAATCACCGCGCGGGAATCGACCAACCGCAAGTAGCAGCGCTCAGGCCACGACCTCGATGTGCTCGGTCTTGGACTCGGCGATCGGGTCTTCCACCGCAAGGACCTCTTTCAGGGAGCGAATCGCGACCTCGAGCTGATCACGGTCGGGCTCGCGGGTGGTCAGGTTCTGCAGCATCAGACCGGGCCACATCAAGGCGCGCACCCACGCTTTGCGGCGATGCTTACCGGCCCACTTGATCACCTCGTAAGAGATTCCTGCGATCAGCGGAATGCCGAGGATGCGGGAGAGCACGAGCCAGTACCACTCGGGCAATCCAAGCGGGGCAAAGACGAAGATCGCCACGATCATCACCACCAGCAGGAAGCTGGTGCCGCAACGAGGGTGCAGACGGGAGTAGATCTCTGCCCGCGCCGGGGTGAGCTCGTCGCCGGCTTCGTAACACGAAATCGTCTTGTGCTCGGCGCCGTGGTATTCGAATACGCGACGCAGATCGCGCAGGCGACTGATCGCCCATAGGTATCCGATGAAGATCGAGGTCCGTAGAACGCCCTCGACGAGCCAGAAGAGAAGGGCGGAGCCGAGAGCATCCTTGATCAGACTGGTGGCCCCCACGGGGATGAGGAAGAAGAGCACCACCGCGAGCACGACCGAAAATGCGATGGTCAAACCCCAGGTAACGCTGCCGATCTCTTCTCGGACGCCCTCGTCGTCTTCTTCCATCTGAGCGTTCGCCGCAATCGACAGCGCGCGGAAGCCGACCTTCAGCGACTCGCCGAGCGCAACGACTCCGCGGATTATCGGCCAGCGCAGAACCCGGTGGTTCTGCGCCCAGGAGACGAGCGGCTCGACGGTGGTCTCTATCCGCCCTTCCGGATTGCGCACCGCGACCGCCCAGGTGGAGATGCCGCGCATCATCACGCCCTCGAGCACAGCCTGTCCGCCTACGGGAATGTCGCGAGACGCAACCGGCTTACCGTCGGGCATGTCGGTGCTCGCCAGCATCAGGCCTTTGCCAGCACCATCAGAGGTACGGGCGTTCGAGGCGCCCTCCCCGCTCACTCAGGTACTCCTAGTCGCGCTTGCTCTTGGCGGCGCGGCGACGGAAACGCTCGACCCGTCCACCCGTGTCGACCAGCTTCTGCTTGCCCGTGTAGAACGGGTGACACTCGGAGCAGATCTCCACGTGGAGCTCGGGCTTGGTAGAGCGCGTGTAGAAGTCGTTGCCGCAGGAGCAACGCACGTGGGCGAGGCCGTATTCGGGGTGTATCTCGGTCTTCATCGAAAGCGATGTTAGCGAGGTCGGAGCCTCGGGCCGGTAGTCGACTGGCAGGCGTGCGACTAAGGTTCACCTATGGGAGTAGTTACCCGCAATTCAGGAGCAGCGGCAGTGCTGCTTGCAAGCGATGAGTCCCTCACCCGAGCGGGCTGGCGAGCGATGGTCGAAGCGATCGAGGGAGTCACCGTAGCCGGTGAGTCAGGCACCGCCGCCGAGGCCGAAAAGGCTCTCACTTCGGGCCGGGCCGACGTGATCTTGCTCGATGTCAGGCTCGACGACGGCGATGGAGTAGAGGCAATCCAGCGAATCCGCCGACGCTCGCCGCAGACTGCGGTAGTCGTGGTTACCTCCGCCGACCGCCCTGACGCCGCTCGCCGCTCGCTGGAAGCAGGGGCTGTCGCCTACCTGAGCAAGACAGACACCCCCGGAGATCTGGCGGCTGCAATCACGGCCGCAGCCGAGGGAAGCGAATTTAGGCAACCGTCTCTGCCCGAGCTACTGAAGCGTGACCCCGAGCCGACCCTGGACGGAGAGATCAGCGAGCGCGAGCGGGATGTGTTGCGCCTGCTCGCGCTCGGACACACCAACAAAGAGATTGCACGCAGGCTCTACTTGAGCGTGCGCACGGTAGAGACCCATCGCGCCAGCCTGCTGCGCAAACTCGGTGCCTCCAGCCGGGCGGATCTGGTGGCATACGCCCTGCAAAACCGACTGGTCGAGGGCGCGAGCTGATGGATGTGCTGATCCTCTTCCTCGCGGCAACTGCCACCGCGCTGGCTTGCGGTCTGGGTGCGATACCGGTCTTCTTCCTCGGCGACAAGGCAATCGCCTTGCGTCCCTACCTCTGGGGAGTTGCGGTGGGCGTAATGTCGGTCGCGGCAATCTGGGGGCTGTTGATCCCCGCCTTCAACGAAGGCTCTCCGCTGGACATTGCGATCGGGCTGGCGATAGGGCTGATCTTCCTCTGGGTCGCCCGAAAAGTGCTCGACTCCCACCATCACCACGACGAGCCCTCGCGCTTTCGTCTGGGCAAGGGCCGGGCGGCAACTCTCACTTTTGCCGTGCTGCTCGTCCACAGCCTTCCCGAGGGCTTTGCGATCGGCACCGCCTATGCCTCCACCACCGCCGGGCTGGGCGTGTTCGTGATCTCAGCTATCGCCATCCAGAACATTCCCGAGGGAACGAGCGTCGCAATCCCGATGGCCGAGGAGGGATACAGCCGCTCAGCACTGTTCTGGGCAGCGGTGCTGACCAGCGCACCGCAGCCGATCGGAGCGTTGATCGCATACGGGCTGGTCGACTGGATCAAGCCGTTGCTTCCGATCTCGTTCGCTTTCGCAGCAGGGGCGATGCTGGCGCTGGTAGCAACCGAGATGGTGCCTGCGTCACTTCAGGACAAGCGCCCCTGGGCCGCAGGAGCCGGTACCGCACTCGGGGCCGGGATCATGCTGATCCTCAGCCTCGTCTTCGGGGTCTGAGGCTAAGCAGCCTTCGGCTTCGACTCATCGCCTGGAAGCAAGCGATAGGCGAGCGCAAAGAGAACCGGAATCAGGAGGATCCCCATCAAGGCGAGAAACCAACCGGTGCTGGCATCGCTGCCTGAGCCGATCGCGTGCCCGAAGGAAAGAACCCACGCGGCCAGGGTGAACCTGTGCACGACCTTCCAGCGATTGGCGCCGATCCAGCGGCGTGCGTAATAGGAGAGACCACAGACCATCGCCACCCAGGCACCGATGATGCCGATGCCCGTCCAGACCGGCTGCCTGGGCATGGTGAACGGTATGAAGAGCTGCGAGAAGGTGGGGTTGATGTAGTTGTCTCCGAGCAAGACCAGGCCGTGGGCGAGGATTACCGAAAGCGCGACCAGCGAAAGCGCCTCATGGGCCTGCTTTGCGCGTCCGATCGATCCGGGCCCGCGCTTTGCGAGCTTCGAAGACATCGAAAGGCCCCATGCCACCGAGACGGAAAGCAACGCCAAAGCGACGATGCCGATGGCTCTCGATGCCAGCCAATAGGAGTGGTCGACGGGGTTCATCTCTCGACAGCCACCTTCGCCATCGATGAGGCGGATCCTTTGACCAAGCGCTCAGCTAGCGGACCGCAGGCCTTTACCTCACCGGAATCGAGCACCATCACGCCGCCCGCGCCGGCAGAGAGAACCTCTGCCCCGCGCTCGGGGCCGGAGAGAAGCGCGACCTTCGAAAGAGTCTCGGCCTCTCGAGCGCTGCCCGCAACTGCGCTTGCTTGAATCACTCCGGTCCAGGCAGGAAGCCCAGTTGAAGGATCGAGCAAGTGATGGGCGTAGCCCTGGGCCCCGCTGCCGCGCCAAACTCGCCGGCTGATTCCGCTGGTGGCCACGGCGCCTTGATTGAGAGAAAATCTGATCTCTACCTCACCGCTGAGCGGGTGGGTGATGCCCACCTCGCGATCGAGTCCTGCGGTACCGCCAAGTCGCAGATCGCCGCCTATATCGGCGCACCAACTTGCAAACCCCTCGAGATGGGTCGCTGCGAGATCTGCAGCTAGCCCCTTACCGATACCACCGAGATCGATGCGCACGCCAACCGGCCGTGTGACCTGCCCGGCCTCGAGATCGACCGAGATCTTCTGCCACGGTGAATCCGAGCGGGGGCTGGCTGGCTTCCGGTCGCCGTCAGATATCGAGGCGAGAGCATCGGCAAGTGGCACGGGTTCGGCGCCGGCCTTGGACTCGGAGTAGCCGACATCGCCGAGCGCTTCGATCATCACGGGATCGACCAGCCCTCCCGAACGCACAGCCGCCTCGACCGCAGCCTCGACCGCAACGGTCAGATAGCTGGATCCCGCGACGGTCTCGGTTGGCGATGAGTTCAATCCTGAGAGCTCGCTGTCGGGGTCGAACCTGGTCAGGCGGTCGTGCATCTCACGAAGCATTGCCTCGACCTCTGCCAGGGCGGCCTCTGGGGGAGATCCCCCCTCCGACGGTCCCCCGGCAAGCAACCTGACCCGAGTGCCGAAGAGCTCGAGCGTCAGCTCGAGCTCTTGCCCGGCCGCCGGATCTGATGTGGTCTGGATGGACATCTGCCTTTACGTCCTATCGTCGACCACTCTCAGGACGGCGAGCTGACGACCGGCGCAGGAGCGGGAGCTACTGCGGCCGGAGGCGAGTAAGTGCTCCCCGACGAGTAGGACCCGCTGGACCCCGTATAGCCGTAGGAGGATCCGGTCGAGCCAGAGGATGTGTTCGGCACGACCTTCTTGACCACCACGACCTTCTGGATCACGCGCTGTTTCTTGGCACCTGTCTTGGCAGCGAGAACCGGATCGTTCCCCTGAGCCATTTGTAGAGAGAGTCCACCGAAGGCGGCGATGCTCGCAGCTCCCGCGAGGGCAGCCACCGCTCCGACGACCGACTTGGTCGATCGCCTCGGGCGGGGCGCTGCCTTCACGCGGGTTTGAGGATCGGAGTTCATCTTTGGGTTCCGTGACTTGGGGTTGGGGGTGGGCTCAGTCATCCTCACCCTCCCGCTCTCCACCGTCGTCATCCCAGCCTTCCTCGTCAGAACCCTCAGAGGGCTCGACAGCCGACGGACGCTGAGAGGGAGATTCGACCCTCGGAGCCGAGGCGGTAGAGCTTCCACTGGAGCCGGTCGAGACGTAAGAGGAGGTTGCGTAGCCGGTCGAGGCAGCTTGAGCAGCCTTGGCCTGCACGATCTTCACCTTCTTGCGTCGAATTACCTTCGCCTTGGCACTGTCGCCCGAGAGACTCGAGGCAGAGGTACCAAGACCGGTCTGCGATACGCCCATCGCGAAGGCGGTGAGGCCTCCGAGACTGAGTACCGTGACCAGCGTTGCGATTGTGAGTTTTGTCTTTCGTGCCATTTCGTATCTCCTTGCTTTTTCGTGGACTCGGCGGGGGTTGGTCCGCTTTATTTCGGCCTGGTCTGCCAAGCCGTCAAAGTTCTCTGTTGCTCCTAGCGGCTGATCGCGCTGACCACCGGCGGTGTGTGCTGTACGGGGTGATAGATGAATGAGTATCCGACAGCGACAAACCCGGCGACGGCCATCAACGAGGCCAGACCGGCTATGAGCATTCGTACGGGCTTCTTCATGGACGGGATACTCACAGCCCCGCCTCAGAGCAGCCTAATAACCGGATTAGAAGACTCTTATCTGGCAAATGCAGGGATTTTTCGCCTTAGGATCAGTCAATGCGAATTCTCCTGATCGAAGACGAGGCCAAGATCGCTGATTTCGTCGAGCGAGGCTTGAGCGCCGAGGGCTATACGGTCACGGTCGCCGACGATGGCCTGAAGGGAGAGGCGGAGGCCCTCTCGGGCGAATACGACCTGATCTTGCTGGATGTCCTCCTGCCTGGCAGAAATGGCTTCGAGGTGCTCGAGACGATCAGGCAGCGGAAGGTAACCACGCCGGTGATCATGTTGACCGCGCTCGGCGAGACCGAGGACAAGGTCCGCGGTCTCGAGGGCGGCGCAATCGACTACGTGGCCAAGCCGTTCAGCTTCGAGGAACTGTTGGCCCGCATCCGTGCACAACTGCGCCGGCCCGACGCGACCTCGGCAGACCGAATTGAGGTCGGAGACCTCGTGCTCGATCTGAAAACCAGACGGGTGACCAAGGGCGAGCAGGAGGTCGAGTTGACATCACGGGAGTTCGAACTCCTGGCCTACCTGATGCGGCACCCCGATCAGGTCCTTTCGCGTACTCAACTGCTCAACGGAGTCTGGGGCTACGACTACGACCCCGGCACCAATGTGCTCGAGGTATATGTGGGCTACCTCCGCAAGAAACTCGGTGACGAAGATGAAGAGGGGCCGATAGACACCGTACGCGGCGCCGGCTACAGATTGCGGGCAAGAGATGCGTAAGCGGTTCCCCGGCGGCATCCAGGCGCGACTTGCGATCGCGATGCCGGCACTCACCCTCTTGATCCTCGGCATCAGCTTCTACGCGATCTACCAGGGAACGACGGCCGATCTCGAATCGGGCATAGAGCAGTCGCTGATTCGCGAATCGGAGCAGTTCAAAAACCGTGCCCTGAACCGCGTCGTGACCGAACGACAGTTGGAGCCTGAGTCACGGAAATTCGTTGCGCAACACGGATTCGATCCCAACTCGCCGATACTCGCCATCGAACTGCGCGACGGAACCCAGATCACCAACCAGGAGCGGATCCTGCGCCAAGAACTCAGCGAGGAACAGTCCGAAGGCGACGGTAACTCGAGGCGGGAGATCAAGGCCAGTCCCCTCTTGAACGCGCCTCCCGGGTTCGCCACGGTGGAGATCCACGATGTAGGAAAGCTTCGAGTGATCACCAACCCCCTACTACTGGACGGCGGAAGGATCGGGACATTTCGCGCCGCGATTTCGCTGGACCCTGTAACCGAGGCCCAGGGTGGCCTGAGAAAGACCTTCCTGATCGTCGGATTGCTGGCAATTGCCGCCTCGATCGCGCTTGCCATCTGGATCGCGAGCTTCCTCACCCGCCCGCTCCGCGAAATGGCCGAGACAGCGGCACAGATCGACGGCGGCGATCTGACAGGACGCGTAGAGGTTGCCGAGGCAGGCGAGGTAGGGATGCTCGCCGAGTCCTTCAATCACATGCTCGATCGGCTGCAGGTCGCCTTCGATCGCGAGCGTGATTTCGTCTCCGACGCGTCGCACGAACTCCGAACCCCGTTGACGGTACTTCGCGGCCAGATCGAACTCCTCGAGCGTGAGGGCGCTGGTGGTGAACAACTGGCCGAGCGCTCGGATGTGCTGCTCGGCGAGATCAACCGGATGAACTCGCTGGTCGACGACATGCTGCTCTTGGCACGCGCCGAGTCGGGCAGCCTGCTGCAAAAGCGCGAGATAGCGGTAAACCCTTTCCTGGAAGACCTCGAGCGCGACCTTCCCCTGCTCGGACCCAACACGATCGAGTTGATCGGGCGACCCGGCGGCGAGGTCGAGGCCGATCCCGACCGGCTCGAGCAGGTGTTGAGAAACCTCGTGCGCAACGCGATCAAGTACGGGCGGGACCCGATACGGGTCACGATCGAAGGTACGGGTGACAGACTGCGATTCTCAATCAGCGACTCAGGGGATGGAGCCAGCGCGGAGCAGCTGCCCTACCTGTTCGACCGCTTCTATCGGGCAGACGCAAGCCGGAGCCGCCAAGCAGGCGGAAGCGGCCTGGGACTTGCAATCACCAAAGCGCTGGTAGAGGCCCACGATGGAAACGTCACGGCAAGCTCTCCCGCTGGAGAGGGGCTGACCGTCAGCTTCGAGATTCCCGGCTGGACCGCACCCGCCTAGGGAGCGCTCCAGGCAAGAGAAGTTCTCTCAGGTCTCCTGGTAGAGCGGACCGTCCCCGCCCTCAGGGATGGTCAAACGCCCACCCTTGGCGGTGATCGCTCCACACTGGACGCAGTTCGATGCAGTCACGTGCACATCGACCTCGTCTGAGCCGTTGTTCAGTTGGTCATCAGGAATCTCATAAACCTGAGCCGGGCACATCGAGACCCAAGTCTGAGCAACCTCGCGCGGGACCCGGTTGCGGATGCGGATGTGGTTAGGGGCATCGTCGCGGGTCGAGTTGCCCGAGAGATAGACAGAGTTGAGCTTGTCGAAGGTGATCTCACCGTCGGGCTGCTTGTACATATCTCCCGCCTTGCCCATGATCATCTTCTCTTCGGCATCCGGGGCGTTCTTCCAGTGACCTCCGGGCAGGGCTCCCTGGGTGATGGTCATCGCGCTTGCGATCGCACCGCCGAGGAAGAAACCCTTCGAGAAGGGCTGGCGCATGTTGCGGGAGCGATACATGTCCTTCTCGATCATCGAGTTTTTGACCTTGTGCTCATAGCCCTCGAAATTGACCGAGTCCTGCTTCAACGCATCGACGATTGCCTCGGCCGCGTACATACCGGAGTGCATCGCGTAGTGGATCCCCTTCAGCTCGGGCACATTCACCATCCCTGCGGAATCGCCGCAGATCACCATGCCCGGCACCGAGAGGCGCTTGGGCATAGACCAGTAGCCACCCGACGGGATCGTCTTGGCGCCCCAAGCGACACGCTTGCCGCCCTCGAGGATCTTGCGCACGAACGGGTGGGTCTTCAGCAGCTGCAGGGCGTCGTGGCAGGAGAAGGTGGCGTCGGTGTAGTCGAGACCGATGACCAAGCCGAGGGAGATCTTGTCTTCGCCCATCGGATAGATCCAGCTTCCGCCGAACTCGTTCCACTTGGCGCCCTTGCGCAGCGGCCAGCCCATCGTGTGGATCACCTTGTCGAGCGGCTCTTTGACCTCCCAGACCTCTTTCACGCCCAACTCCCAACGCGGTGCATCAGACGGCCGGATGTCGAAGTAGTCCATCGCTGCACCTGTGAGGTGGCTGACGGTTCCCTCGGCCAGCACGGTGGCCTTTGCGGTTACATCGCTGCCAGGCTCGAAGTTCGAAAGCTCCTCACCCTGCTTGCCGCGACCCTTGTCGCCAGAACGCACGCCCTTGACGATCCGATCCTCGACCAGAAGCTTGTCGGCTGAGGTCTCGCTGAGGATGTAGGCGCCCTTCTCCTCGGCTTTCTCAGCAAGGAAACGTGCGAGCTTCGAAACCGAAACCGTATGGTTTCCGTGGTTGCGGAAGTTCGGGGGCATCGGCTTGAGCGGGATCGCCTGCTTGGGTGTGAGCAGGTAGACCGCATCCTTTTTGACCTCGCCGTAGGTCGGCCACTCGGAAGGGTCGAGATCGGGAAAGAGCTCCTGCATAGCCGAAGGACGCATGTTCGCTCCGGAGAGCTCATGCGCACCAGGGGTCTTGCCCTTTTCGATGACTGCGACCGGAACCTCGCCGAGCTTCTCAGTCAGCTCGGGCTCGTTCTCCAACAACTGTCCGAGCCTGACCGCGCACGCGAGACCGGCAGGGCCAGCCCCGACGATCGCAACACCTACGTCGATCCGCTCGTCCTCGGGATCAGTTGGGGGCCCGACGAACTCCTCGGCGGCCTGCACCGGAGGTGGAAAGTCGATTGGTGCAACACCGTGACCGTTGCGATGGCCTTTGCCGTTTGCCTCGGTCGCCGCTGGAGTCTCGGTTGCCTGTGTCGCCTCGCCGCTTTCGCTCATCAGTTCCTCCTAGATCCTTGGATCAGTTGGTTGCTCAGGAGCCCTTCTTGGACTTGATCGCCTCAGTCAGCTTGGGGACGATCTTGTGCAGATCGCCGACCACACCGAGGTCGCAGTACTCGAAGATCGGAGCGTTCTGATCCTTGTTGATCGCAAGGATGTTCTCCGAGTTCTGCATTCCGACCTTGTGCTGGATCGCGCCGGAGATTCCGAGCGCCAGGTAGAGGTCGGGGGCAACCGTCTTACCGGTCTGCCCGATCTGAGCCGCGTACGGATACCAACCGGCATCGACCACGGCGCGGGTAGCCGCAACGGCTCCGCCCATGGAGTCGGCAAGGGTCTCGGCTACCGAGAAGTTCTCCTCGCTGCCGAGGCCTCGCCCGCCACCGACCAGGATCTTGGCGTCCTCGATGTTTACGTCCTCGCCTCGCTGCTCGCCGCGCTTGACCATGCGGGCCTTGGTGGACCACTCGGAGAGCTCGACATCCACGTCGACTACTTCGGCGGTACCGCCGGACTCGTTGACATCGAACGCGTTGATCCGGCCGATGATCACACCAGGGTCACCGACATAACCGACCTCGGCGATCTGGGAGTCACCCAGAACCGGGCGGTGAGCTACGAGCTTGCCGTCCTTGGCCTCTACCGCGGTGACCTCCATGGTCACACCGGCGTTGAGGCGGGCGGTCAGGCCGGCACCGATCTCGAAGCCGAGTAGTCCGCCGCCGAACAGCGCATAGGAGTAGCCCTCATCGGCGATCACCTTTGCCATCGCGTCGACGATCGGCTGCGCGAGCCCCTCGGGAACATCCTTCGCCCGATAGACCTTGCTGGCACCGTAGGCGCCCAGGCCGGCACAGGCCTCATCGGAGATGTCGCCTACGACGATCGCGGCAGCGTCGCCGCCAACGTCGCCGGCCAGCTTTGCTGCCTCGGAGATTGCGCCGAGGGAGTTCTTGTTGAAGTTGCCCTCGTCGTCGTGCAGTGCGTAAACCAGAATTCCACCCATCTAGATCAACTTCCTTTCGTCGAGCCAGGCGACGATCTTCTCGACCGTCTCGTTGGTGTCCTCATCTTCGATTACCTCACCGGCCTCCTTCTGGGGAGGCTCGGCCAACGCCAGAACAGTGGTGCGCGATCCGCCCTCACCGATCCTGTCGGCTTCGATGCCGGCCTCGGCAACGGCCTTCGTTTCGAGCGGCTTCTTCTTTGCGCCCATGATCGCCTTCAGGCTGGGGTAGCGGGGCTCGTTGATCGCGTCGCCAACCGAAATCACAGCCGGCAGATCGATCTCGACCGTGTCATAGCCGTACTCGGCCTGACGCTCACAGGTCAGCTTGCCATCGGCAGCGTCCATCTTGATCACCTGAGTGAGTGACGGCATCTTGAGGTGGTCGGCCACCACTGCGCCGATCGTGTAGCACTCGCCGTCATCGGACTGCTGACCCAGCAGGACCAGATCGGGGTTCTCCGTCTCGAGGATCTTCGCCAAGGCGTAACCGGTGGCACATACGTCAGAGCCCTCGAGGGCCGCGTCGGAAAGGTGGACCGAGCGGTCAGCACCAAGTGCCACCGCCTTGTGAAGTGCGCGAACCGCACTATCGGGGCCCATGGTCACGGCGACGATCTCCTCGACCGGAGCACCTCCCTCCTTGATCTGCATGGCCGCCTCGATGGCGTGGGTGTCGAACGGGTTGAGGTTCTTCTCGCCAGAGCGATCGAGCCTCTTGGAATCGGGGTCCATCCGCTTGGTTACAGCGGCGTCCGGGACCTCTTTGACCAGACAACAGATCTTCACGGCATGTTCCTCCTGTTGTTGTTGAAGATGAGAACTTCTTGGAGTGTGGCCGGAGCCTCGAAAACGGCACCCGACTCCGCGGAATAATAGCCGGAGAAGCGGTTGACTGACGAGTCAATCGGTAGCCAATTCAGGCACGGAGACAGGCACGAACCCTGCCTGAAGACAAAACCCCTGCTAACTACGAGGCAGCGACGGCGCTGCGTACGAACCCGACGATCTCGTCGGTATTGGCCCCGGGGGTGAATACCTCGGCCACACCGAGCTTTTTGAGCTCGGGCACGTCGTCGGCCGGGATCGTTCCACCTACGGTAATCACGACATCGTCGGCCCCCTGCTCTTTCAGCAACTCGACGATCCGTGGCACCAGGGTCATGTGAGCACCGGAGAGAATGGAGAGGCCGATCGCATCGGCGTCCTCCTGGATCACCGTCGAGGCGATCTGTTCCGGCGTCTGATGCAGGCCGGTGTAGATGACCTCCATTCCGGCATCGCGGAGAGCGCGGGCGATGATCTTGGCCCCGCGGTCATGACCGTCGAGACCGGGCTTTGCAACGAC
>JBEIRY010000035.1:0-16934 GCA_040375675.1 Thermoleophilales bacterium
AGGCCGATCACGATCAGCCCAACGAAGAACAGCAAGGCACCACGTCGGGCGGCGGGAGTCCGCCAACCCGCATAGAGCACCCAGACAGAGAGGACCGCGATCGGCGCGCCGGCGGTCAACTTGATGCCTATTGCCAGCCCCGCAGCAACTCCGGCAACCGCCAGCCAGGCTGTGGCCGAAGACCAACTGGGCTTCGAGTCACGATCGAGTGCCGTCGCAGCGAGTGCGAAAGCGGCGAGTACGAGTGCGACCGTCCCGACATCGCTCGAAGCGGTTCCTGCCTGCTGGCGGAGCATGATCGCCGAGACCATCAGCGGGGTAATCGCAAGCAGGCCGATCCTCGCTGATCCGAGCCTGGCGCCAAGGCACCAAGCAGAGAGCATCGCGACCATCGCGAAGCCGAGGTTGAGGAAGACCGAGAGCAGGTCGCGACCGACCAGCGCCAGTCCGATCGCATGAAGCAGCTCAGAGCCAGCCGGATAGAAGTGATGCAGGTAGCTGACATCGACGAACGTGTAGTGGCGCAACCCGTTCTCGAAGGCGAACGAGAGCGCAAAAGGCATGTGGTAGCTCAATGTGTCGAATCCGACGAGCGCCGCGTTCCATCCGACCTTGGTTCCGGCAAGCCAGGCCAATAGAACCAGCGAGAACCCGACCATCGCCCATCGGTCGAACCTGACCGGCAGAGCGCCAACGGAAGGGCTGCCACTGCCCCACCGTCGCCAGATGATCTCGGCGATCAGACAGATCACAGCTGCGCCGCCGATCAGCTGCCAGCGCCCGAAGATCCCAAGTGCGCCCAGGATCAGACCCAGGGCAGTCGAGAGCGCAATCGTGAGCACGACCCACGCCAGAAGGGAGATCGCCGGGCCGCCGCGCAGCCCCGCGGCAATCCGGATTCGCTCAGCCGCCCATCCGGTCAGCAGCACATAGGCAAGTACCAGCACGCTGGCTGCGAGATAACCGCCCGTTCCGATCATCCGGTTGGCTCACCCTTGCTGACGCCCTGATCCCAGATCGAGTTGGCTCGGCCGCCCGGCCGGTGAAGCGAATCGCAGCCGGCAGGGTCGAGAGGCCCGCTCAGTCTGAAGACCCAGACATTGCCCTTCCTGCGGCTGTAGATCGCATTCGGATCACCAAGAATCCACTTGATCTCCGGTGAGCTGCTGACCACCGCTGGCCGGTTGAGATCGAGCGTAGGAGCGATGACCAGCCATCCGTAGTGACCGGCGTTCACAGCCTCACGCCACTGCCTGCACTTCTCCAACGGCTCGAATCCACCGTCGCCGGTTTCCACTCCTACGTACTGGACGAAGTTCGAGAGATCCCTTCCGTAGAGCGGGTACTGGTAGAAGGCACCGGCGCTGCCAGCCACCCCGATGCGCGCGCCATGTCGACCGGCCGCCCAGCTGGCTGCCTGGGAGATCGTGAAGCCGACCACCCTGTCGTTGACTCGTTGCGAGTAACGATTTTCGACGAACGCTTTGGAGGGAAAGAATCCGATGACCCCAATCACGACTACCAGGGCAGCTCCAGCGATGGCGAGCGGACGCCACTCGCCTGCACCGAGTCGAGCCAGGTAGAACGCCAGCGAGGAGATGACGATCCCCACCGCAAGGGCTACCGGAATGGAAACGCGCGGCTCCGACCAACTCTCCCCTGAGCCCGATCCGATTACCGGCATCACGACGCTTGCGAAAAGCACGACAAACGCAACCAACCACCAAGTCCTGCGCTTGTCATCTGGGCCAGCGCCGGTGACCAGGCGGTCGCAGACAAGCAGCCCGAGTGCCGGCGCAAGTGAAGGCAGCAGGTACCTGAAGTTGATCTCGAAGGCGATCGGCGAACCTTCGGGCCCGGCCGCAGTGAGTGGAGTGAAGACGTATGCGATCCCGCCCGCTGCGCAAGCAAGCGCAACGGACCGGGCGGCCGAAGTGCCACGCAGGAGCGCAGCCACGATGCCTGCAACTGCCGCCAGAGCGATCAAGGGCCAGAGGTGGCCGAGATTCACGATCAGCCCGTCGCGGAAGAAACTGGTCTCGACCGCGGTGCTGGTGTCGAACAGATAGTGGGCGACGCTGAAGGGATCACGACCCTCGAGGCCGCGGTCAGGCGCCGCAAGAGGGCCGAAGCTCGCGAAGGGGAACGGGTTTCCCGAATAGACCAGGTTCCTCACGAACCAGACCAGCGAGGGCACCAGCACGGCCACGATCCAGATTGCGAGCGACTTCCACCTCGTGCCCGTCGATGCCCACGCAAGGATGCCGATGCCGAGGAAGGCCGCAGGCACCAACATGGTCAGCTTCGTTCCGAGAGCTACCCCGAGGGCAAGCCCGGCGAGAGCAATCACCACGGCGGGGATGCCCTCGTGGCCCTTTCGTCCCTTCGAGGCGGCTGCCGCATTGATCAGAACCGCAGCGGCAGAGAGCATCAGCGCAATCGGCTGAATGTCGGTGGCGGCGTTGCCGGCTGAGCGGGGCACCAGGGCCGAGCCGACCAACGCGCACGAGACCGCGGTCAGGGTCAGGGCCGAGACGCCATACGGTCGACCTATCGCCCAGGCGGCGCAGAGAGCGAGGCCGAGCCAGGCGATGCCAACCCACGGCGAGAGCAGGTCGTAACCGAACAGAGCAATCCCCGCGGCATGCAGCAGCTCGGAGTTCTCCGGATAGAACCAGTTCAGGTACTGGGTATCGGTGAAGTGCAGCGGCAGAAAGGAGCCCGTCTCGGCAATGCGGGCAGCGAACGGGCCGTGGTACCAGAGGGTGTCGAATCCCTGCATGCCCGTCGAGAGCGCTGGCTGCACCCCGGTCATCCAGATTCCAAAGGCCACCGCAACGACCACGGCTGCCACGGCGGTCATCCACTCCGGCATCGTTGGCGCCGGTGGCTTCAGGCCATCTGCCTTTTCGCCGAGGCGCGAGCCGGCAAACCACAATGCCGCCCCCAATGCGAGAGACGCAATGACCACCGAAAGCCCCGAGATGATTCCCGCCAGGCCAAGCAACTGCATCTCGCAGGTGAGCGCGGCGAGGACGACGATTGCCTCGGCAACCCGCGCGGGTGTTCCAGACCAACGTGGCAGCAGCGCACTGCGAAGAGTTCCAGCGCCCCACCAAAGCGAAGCGAGCGAGACGGCGAGACCGACGAAGCCGCCCAGGTAGCCCCAGACAGTGAGGCCCACGATCAGCCCCCGCAGCTGTCGGGGTCGAGGCGTCCGTCGAGCCGGAAGATCGTGAATCCCCTCTCGGTCAAGACGATCCTTGTCTGAGGCAGACCGGCCAACCACTGCGCTTCGTTCAGCCGGGCGATAGCCGGAATCCGCAAGCCGACATCGTGATACGGAGCCGTCACGACATAGTCGAGATCGAGCTGGTTGACCCGACGCCTGAAGGCAGCGCAGGTCAGTATCGGGCGATAACCGCCATGTGCGGAGGGCTCGCCCACGTAATAGACGCGGTTCGAGAGGTCTCCTCCATAGAGGAAGTACTGCTTGAAGGCGGCGCTGGTGCCGACTATTCCGATCCTCTGATCGACGAGCGGTCTAGACCAGCGGATCAGCGGCACGATGTCTTGAGGGACGTCACCGGATGCTTTTGCGACATCTGGTGCGTAGCGCATCTGCACGTAGTTGTCGGTCTTGGAATACGAAACGAGGAAGACCCCGAGTGCTGCGACCACAGAGGCCGTAACCGCCGCCCAGCGCAACTGCTGCTGCTTCCACAGATAGGCCAGCCCGACCGGCAACACGACCAGCACCAGAGCAAACGCCAAGGCGGGCAGGGTGTAGCCCTCGCTCCAGACAGCGGCGGAGGCGGCTATTCCACCAATCACCGGCGCAGAGGGCCAGAGCGTGAACAGCAGGATCACAAGCAGCACTCCCAATACGACCCTCCGCCGGAATCGGCTCGCCTGGAGCACCGGCGCGAGCGGTCCGATCGCCATTGCGATCACCATCGCCGGCGCGACGTAGCGCATGTTCACCGCAAAGCCGCTCACCCTCCCCGAATCACCAGCTGCCGTCAGCGGGGTAAAGAGGTAAGCGACGAAGCTCAAGACTGCGACAACGCCCAGGACCCGAAGAGTCCGAGTCTGTCCATTGAAGATCGCGACCAGGGTGAAGATCACAGCGGCAGCGATGACCAGCACCCAGAGATCCCCGAGGTTGTCCCTGATCGCGGGGAGGAATACGTCTTTGATCACAGGGAGGTCGGTTACGTACTTCGAGACCGTCCCGGGCTCGCGCACATCGATCGGCATCTGGTCCGGATGGGGCAATGCAATCGGCCCGAGGCTCTTGGCCCATGGGAAGGGGTTGCCGGCGTTGATCAGGTTGCGCAGATACCAGAACCCACTGGTGAGGATCAGACCACCGATCCATACCCCCGCAACGCGCAGCCTCCCGCCGCGAAAGCCGAGGTAGATGACCGCGAGGGTGAGCAACGCCACAGGCGCCAGCATGTTGAGTCTCGTGCCTGCAGCGATACCTGCCGCAAGCGCAGCCACGACCAACGGGCCCAGCCCGAACCTGTCCCAGGGCCTGTTACCTGCGGGCTTGCCTGATGCCCTGCGCTGCGCCTCGCCATTGACCAGCAGGGCGATAGCTGCCAGCAGGCAGAAGAGACCCATCACATCGTTTTTCGCATCACCCGGCTCGTAGAGGAGGAGCATCGTGGTGTCGAAGACGATCGCTACGGCGATCAGTGCGGCGGCCCCAACTCCGTAGGGGCGGCCGATCACCCAGGCAGCCAACAGTGCCAGCACCAGCCAACCGATGTTGATTGCCGGAGAGATCACATCGGTGCCGAAGCTGAGGATTCCGAGTGAATGCAAGAGCTCTGAGTTCTGTGGATAGAACCAGACCGAAAGACGCAGCGGCTCGGTGAAATGCAAAGAGCCGATCTGCGCGTCCTGCACGAACCGGGCAGCAAACGGAGCGTTGTGCCAAGTGGTGTTCGGGAGATACATGCCAGCGTCCAAGCCGAACTGCGTCCTGACCGCCCAGTGCCATGTCACGGCCACCGCTCCGGCGAGCGCCAAGCCCAATACCACCCGGGTGACGGGAGGTCTTGGAAGCGGTGCCAGACCCTGCTCACCCTGATGTCCTCGACAAAGCCAAACGGTGACGAGGCCGGCGATGACCGATCCGGCGATCACGAAGCCCGGTCGGTAGAGGCCAACCACTCCGACCAGCTCTGCAACCAGGATCAGACCAGAGACCCCTAGGACGACCTCGGCAAGCCTCGATGCGGCACCCGACCAGCCGGGAAACAGCATCCGTCGCAGCGCAATCGCACCCAGGTAGAGCGGTACGACGATCGCGGCGAGTTCGATCACCCCGAGCAGGAAGCGTCCGAAGCTCATCCCCCCACCCCTCCTGATCCGCACAGCGCCGGATCGAGTCGACCGTCCAGCCGGTAGATAGCAGCAGGATCAGCCCGCAGCACCCTCACTGCAGCTGGGTCAGAATCCATCCAGGAGCGCTCGAGAGGCGTCGAGAAAGCCGGTTCGTTTTGGCGGGGGGTCACCACTAGATAGTCATAGTCTCCCGCGTTCAGCACCCGCTTGAACACACGACAGCTCTCGATCGGCCTATAGGTGCCGTGATCTGATTCGAGGCCTATGTACTGGACGTAGTTGTCGAACTTCGGTCCGTAGAAGACGTACTGGCCGAAGGCTGACCCCCTTCCGACCACCGCGATACGCGATCCGGTTATCTCACGCCCGTAGCCCTGAACTGCGCGCCAGGCAGGAGAGGCCCTGAAGCCTGCATCTCGCTCGAACGGATTCAGAACCGCCGGGTCGTAGCGGTCTCTGGCAAAGCTCGGAGCGACCGTCCAGCCAAGACCCGCCACAGCCACCGCGCCAATTACGAAGCCCGCAGTCGAGATCTCTCTGCGGCGTGCAGGGTTTGCCGAGGCCAGAGCTACTGAGCCGAGCGGCAAACCGACGAGCAAGAAGGTGAGGATCAACGCCCCCGGGATCTTGCTGCTGACATAGGTGTCTTGGCGGAAGGAGCGGTAGCCGTCTTGCTCGGTTGCAGCGAGTCGCACGAGATCGGCCTGACTGAGTTGGCGCTGCGGATCGGGTTTGAAAGTGATCTGTGAGATCGCGCCGACCACCAGGAGGATCGAGAGCGCAGCCGCAAGTATCTGCCTGCTCCTCTCCTTCGCCTCGACCAAGAGCAGCGGAAGGAGCACGAACCCGATCGCAAGCGCGGGCGCCAGGTAGCGAAGGTTCGGAGCAAAGCCGGTCGGGTTTCCGACGGTGCCCGAGGCGGTAAGCGGGGTCCCCACGTAGGCCACAGCGGCGACCAGGCCAACCGCGCAGAGGATCCTGACCAGAAGCGTCGATCCCTTGAAGATTCCCCAGACGAATACCGCCACCACCACGACCAAGAGGAGTATCCAGAGAGGTCCAAGGCGATCGTCGAGGGCGGGGAAGAACCAGTCGAACCAGATCTTCGGTTGATCCGCATAAGAGAGCACGGTGCCGGGTTTGCGTGGGTAGAAGTTGCCCTGATCCGGACCCGGCAGTGGAACAGGTCCGACCTCGGCGAGCTGTGGCAGAGGGTTGCCACCCAGCACCAAGTTGCGCAGGTACCAGAAGACCGAAGGGGTGGCAAGACCCGCCACCCAGACGCCGAGGCTGGCGAGTCGGTTCCCCTTGGGGGATATGGCAACCAGCAGAACCGTCAGCACCACAAGTGGCGCAAGCAGTGTGATCTTCGTTCCAATCGCCAGCCCGGTTGCAAGGCCAGCCATCCCGAGAGCCTGCCAGCCGACGCTGCTGAACCTCGGGGCGTCGGCGGATTTGCCCTCGCTGCGCTGGGCGTTTCCGTTGATCAAGAAGGCAATCGCCGCAAGCAGGAATGCGATCGAGGCCATGTCGTTCGCTGCGTTGCCGGACTGCTCCAGCATCATCGGCGTGTCGAACACAACCGCTGCGGCCAAGAGCGTCAGCCAACCGATTCCGCGCGGACGGCCGATGCACCAGGCGGCCAGCAGACCCATCGCAAGCCAAAGCAGGTTGAGCAGCGGTGAGAGCGTGTCTTGCCCGAACAGAGCAATCCCGAACCCGTGCAGCAACTCCAGATTCTGCGGGTAGAACCAGGAGGCGGTCGCGAGGATATCGGTGAAGTGCAGCGGCCCCACCTCGCCGCTGACAGCAAACCGACCCGAGAAACTCATGTGGTACCAGACGCTGTCTTGCGAGCTGACCCCTACGTCGTAGGCCTGGAGGGTCGGCATCGCCCAATGGAAAACGACGAACGCCGCAACAAGAGCAGCACCGACCTTCAGCCAACGGGCCACCGGCGGGTCGGGCAGAGGTGTGGAGTCAGATGCCTCGCGATCGCGGGTCAGATACCAGGCAACCACCGCAACGAGTACCGAGACACCGACCAGCCAACCCGGTCGGAAGAGACCCAGCACTCCCGTGATCTCGCCAACGACGATCAGGCCACTGAGGCCAAGAACTATCTCGACCAGGCGAGCGGGCGCTCCAGACCAACCCGGCATCAAGGCGCCTCGGATTCGATAGGCCGCGAACCCGAGCGCAAAAGCAATCAAAGCCAACTCGATGCATCCGAGGATGTACTGACCGAAGGAAATCATGGCTGTCCATCCAAATCGTCGAGACTGAACGCCCGCTGGCCTATGCGTTTGCGCTCCCTGAGAGCGGGCTGCTGCAGAACCGGGTCGGCCAGGCTGTAGCCCTTGGGCGGGTCGAAGGTGAAGTAGTCCACATAGAGCCCGCATGCCTGCTCGGCAGGTACTGCGCGTTCTGTTCCCGAAACGACGGCGGCGAGATTCCCGATCTCGACCTTCTGGTTCACCCCGATCAAACGCTGGAACCAGTTCTGCTCTTCGGCCGTGACGGTCAGCCTGACCGGCGACCCGTCAGAGCTGATCTGCCCTGCGGGCCAGTAAGGACCTCTGTGGCCACCAGACTGCAGGCGGCCGACTGCATCGGCTGGCAAGGTCTTGTCGAGCCCTGGCGCTGCAACCGTCAGACCCAGCGAAGGACTGAAGTACTGGAACGAGAGGTCCCAAGTCCCCTTGCCCAGTCGCATGACCTGACTCGTTTGGCCACCGGGTCCGATCTTCGCCCCTTCGGTCCAGGCGCTGCGCTTTCCAACGAACGGCGCGCGAATGGTATGAGCGATCACATTGCCCTTCCCGGACAGGGTGCGGAGGATCTCCTTGATCCGCGGCTTGCTGCAGCGCAGGATCTTCCCCATTCGCGTCTGCTCGGGGAGGATGGTTCGGTTGAGCGGCCTTCCCCTGCCCATCCTCTTCCAGAGCCGATAGGAGGGGGTCTCGAGATCGAGCACGTAATCAGGAGAGGGAGCGCTCTGGTAGGTCGCGCTGGTCGTAAGCGCGTAGTCATAGAGATCTGAAACCGGCCAGTGAGCGGAATCGAAGTCGACGGGCAGACGACCGACCTTGCCCGGTCGATCTCGGACAACCAACTCGGCAAATGGGGCTGGGCTGACCACGAACGCTCCCTGCAGATTGAAGTCCACGTATCGGTCGGTTGTCAGGGCCAACACGCCATCGCTGCCGATTCTCTGCCTGATCTGCTCGAGCTCTGCCGTGCGATCGAGCGTTGCGACATTCGCCTCGCGCAGCGCAAGAAAGCTCGAGTAGAAGGCTACGGCCACGAATACCGCTGCCAGGCTGCGGCGAGCAAGTTTCGGTACTGCGACATCAGCCAGACCGATCAGGGCCAGCGCCATGATCAACGCCGCCGGAATCGTCAGCGCCTTGGCCTGGGTGTAGTAGCTGCCAAGTAGCAGCGCGGCCAGAAAGAGCAAGACCGAGGCAGCCAGGGCGGAGACGAGCGCCAGCTCCCCCCGCTTCCAGGCAACGCGTACTCCAAGGCCGAGAACCAGCAGGCCAAGCCCGCCGAAGACGATCCAGCCGAGCCAGGTATCCAACCCACCGAGAAAATCAGGCGTTGGCCACGCCCCGAACGCCTCGGGTATCGGCAGGGCCTTCTCGAGACGGGAGGCAGAGGTGACCTGCACTTCTTCTGAAAAGACGAGCGCCCAGGAGCGAGACAGCTCGACAAGCGAGATCACTACGGCAAGAGCGACCGAGCCGGCAGCGACCGGCAGCGACTCTCGGACAAGCTGCCGAACGGCACCCATGCCGCCGGTTCGATGAGCCTGCCAGAGGCCGATGACCACCCAGATGCCGACCGTTGCCGCAACCCAGCCAATCGCTGCGTAGCTGTAGGTGGCAAGCATGCCAGCGAAGAGAACCGCAAGGGCCACCCCACCGAAAACGCGGTTGGAACCCTTGCTCAGCTCACGCAGTGCGATCGCGAAAGCCAGCAGCAACAGCCCCATCTCGATCTCCTTGAAGCTGCCGATCGCAAAGGAGCCGGCAAAGAGATAGGGCATGCCGATCAACGCACCGCCCAGCGCGCGGACCGAAGCGCGTGCTTCCGCCAGAACCGTCATTGCGAGCACCGCGCCGAGCATCGGAAGCGCCACCAGAACTCCAAGCAGTGCCGGGAGGGTCTCGAAACCCAGACCCGCAACCAGCGCCGCCGCGATCGAGTGGGTTCCGACCGGATAACCGATCTCCACCCCCCAAGGCTTTGGACCAGCCTCGGTGACGAGCCAGGCAGTCCAGTTGAGGTGAGAGGCAAGATCGTTGTTGACCCCTGCTCCCAACGGCCCGATGTGACCGGAGGCCGCAAACGGGAGGAACCCGAGCAGACCAGCGATCACCACTCCCGGTGCGCAAAGACGAGCTGCCTGCAACAGCCCCGAAACGCCTCCGGTGCGCGAAGCAAGCACAGCCAGATAGATCAGCGAACCCACGACCACGACTCCAAGTACGACGGCTGTGGCAACAGCGCTGCCTGTGAGAAGCCGCGAAGCCGAGGCAAGAGAGACCAACGCGGCAAACCCGAGCATCGGCTCGATCCAGGTCAAATTGGCACTTCCGAGCACGCGCGCGAGAGCCCGCCCGACGAGGAGCGAGGAGAGCAATACGAGTAGTGCCGAAGCGAGAATGGCTGCTGCCAAGGTCGAGGCAGGATAGAGCCCTCCTCAGCCTGAGCACGGGCAAAAGGCGGCACGAAAGACGGCTTTTCGTCACTATTGGCAGGGTGAGCGCGGAGAAGATGAAGGTCGCCTGCAAGACGCTGCTCCGGCGGTCGATAACGGGTGCGAATCGGGCCAAGGATGCGACCTCGAGCCTGCTCGGGCGGGCAAGAAGATCGCTCGCTAGACAAGGCAACGAGATCGGTAAACGGACCGCGCCAGTTGTTGCTGTCGCTCGCCGTGGCGCCCTGCGGTTCACAGCGATTGCGAGGCCAGTCACCCGTCCGCTGAGATGGGTCATCGGCAAGATTGCGCCGTTCGTAGCCCGAATACCTCTGGTGGTTGGAGCGATCGGTGTCGCTGTGATCGCCGGAATCGCCACGGCGATCGAAGCGTCCCATCTCGCGCTCACCGACCGACTGCTACCTGCACTCACTCGCGGTGTAGCGAATGCAAGTCGCACGCTGACTCCGATTCGAATCGGAACCCTCTCCTGCCTGATTGCAGCCGGGCTACTGATCGGCTCGCAGTTCCTCGACTACCGCGGCGTTGCCGTGGGCGCAGCTCTCTACAAGGGTCAGATCGCCGTTGATGCTCCCGCGCCGATCACCGCCACCGCGGTCACCGGCGATGCCCACTTCTGGGTGATGATCCCGATTGCCCTGGTCGCTGCACTCGTCTCGATCGCATCCCTTCGCAGCGGAAACCAGCGCCTCGGCATCCTCGTCTGCACACTTGGTCTGATCGCAGCGGCGATCGCGCTGGCCGTGGACCTCCCAAAAGGGCTCGATCCGGTCAACGCTCTCCCCTACTCCGATGCCAGCACTCGGCTGCTTGGCGGTTTCTGGGCCGAGCTCTTTGCCGGAGTGGCGTTGATCGTCTCCGGCGGAGTCCTCGCGCGCGGCAATACCGCCAAATCTTCGCGCCAGACAGCCAAGCGCGTCCGGCACAGTGCCGACCTCGCCACTGCCGGGGGTAGCTGATGCGCTGGCCGAAGCTCACTCTCCCCCTGGCCTGCGGCGTCGCGACGGGTGCCGGTGCTCTGGCTGCAGCGCAGTTCGTCGGCATCTTCATGCTCACCCCCGACGGGCCCGACTTAGGTATTCGGGAGCAGTTGGTGGTCAGCGCACAAGATCAACACGGCTGGGCGATGCTGATCCTTGCCGTCATCTCGCTGACCCTGCTGATCGCCTGCCTCTGGTACGACCGGGGCAGCGGCCAAGAAGCAGGGCCAGCGTCTCAGACCGCTGCGGTAGCACTTGCCGTAACCGGTCTGATTGCGCTCTTGATCTTCCTGATCATCGATGTGCCCGACGCAAACAGAATCGGTGCGCTCGGCAATGAGACCGGCTCCTTCGTGGATGCCAAGGCAACTCCCCAGCTTGGCTTCTGGCTCGAGTTGTTCGGCTCAGCACTGTTGATCGGGTGTGGTTCGACACTCGCCTACTCGGCCCTCACCAGCCCCCTTGCCGACGATTCGGGCTCGGGTAAGCCCAAGTCTGTCTCGGGAAAGCGCGAGGATGCCTGACTTCATAGACCTATCGGCACCGATCGTGGCGAGCCCGCCCGAGACGCCCGAGCTGCTTCGAACCGAGATCACCTTCAGCGGCCACGCCGATGGTGCGCAGACGATCCAGAAGATGTTCGGGGTAGGGCCGGAGTTGCTTCGCGATGGTGAGGGATGGGCCGTGGAGGAGTTCCTCCGCTTCGGCACCCACAACTCGACCCACGTAGACGCTCCCTGGCACTACAACTCTCAGGTCGGCGGCAAACCCGCCCAGACGATCGACCAACTGCCGCTCGAATGGTTTTTCGCCCCCGGGGTGCGGCTGGACTTCACCTCCCACGATGATGGAGACGCGATAACCGCCGATCAGATGGCCTCAGCTTTGGAGGCGATCGGGCACGAATTGCAGCCTCTCGACATCGTGCTGGTCCACACCGGCCGGGACGAGTTTCTCGACGCCGACGACTACATGATCCGCGGCCCCGGTGTGACAGCTGAAGCTACCCACTGGCTCTATCAGCGCGGGGTCAGGGTGATGGGGATAGACGCCTGGGGGTGGGACCGTCCGCTGCACCTAGAAGCAGCAGACGCCGTGGAGAAGGACCAACCGGGGATCTTCTGGGCCGCGCACCAGGCGGACCTCGACTACTCGCAGATCGAGCGGTTGGCGAACCTCTCGTCCCTGCCAGCCACCGGCTTCAAGGTTGCCTGCTTTCCCTTACGGATAGTCGGAGGCAGCGCCGGTCCGGCGAGAGTCGTAGGAATAGTCGAGTAGGACCTGAGCGGTAAGGAGCGGTCTACCAGCGATAGTGCGCAAAGGCCTTATTGGCCTGCGCCATGCGGTAGATGTCGTCCTTGCGCTTCCAAGCTCCACCCTGCTGCTTGGTCGCATCCATGATCTCGTTTGCCAGCCGCTCTGACATCGCCTTCTCGCCGCGGTTCTCGGCGAACTCGATCAACCAACGAACGGCGAGGGTCTTGGCGCGGCGGGCCGGAACCTCTACCGGCACCTGATAGGTCGCGCCGCCTACTCGGCGAGAGCGAACCTCCAGCACCGGGGTGAGCTCCTTGATCGAAGCCTCGAGGGTCTCGACTGGATCATCTCCCGTACGCTCGCCAACGATCGCCAGCGCGTCGTAGACGATCTTCTCGGCAACACCCTTCTTGCCGTGACGCATCACCTTGTTGATCAGCTGCTGAACGAGACGGCTTCCGTGAACGGAGTCCGGGTCGATAGTACGAATCTGAGCCTGTGCTCTACGCGGCATCTGGTCAGCTCGCCTTTACCCCGTAAAGGGAGCGAGCTTGCTTGCGGTCAGAGACGCCAGCTGCATCGAGGGTTCCGCGAACCACCTTGTAGCGCACGCCGGGAAGGTCCTTGACGCGACCTCCACGAACCAACACCACGGAGTGCTCCTGAAGATTGTGTCCCTCGCCAGGGATGTAGCTGGTGACCTCGATGCCGTTGGTGATCCTCACACGGGCGATCTTGCGCAGAGCCGAGTTCGGCTTCTTCGGGGTCACGGTTGCAACTCGGGTGCAGACGCCACGACGCTGGGGAGCAGCAACGCGCTTCTTGTTGCCATGGCCGGACTTCAGACCCGGCGTGGCCATCTTCTTGCGCTTGCGCTTGCGTCCTTTGCGGACTAGTTGGTTCGTATTGGGCACGGCGGCGCATGTTAGCGGCGCTAGGGCTCTGCGTGCAAGCCAACAGCCGCTTCGTGCATGAATACGCACGAATTCATCGCCTATTAGGCTCATATCAGTGTCCAACCCTGGCGAAAAGCCCCTTCTTGGCGTAGACATCGACGGCGTAATCTCGATCTTCGCTGACGGTGCAGGGCTTCAGCCTGGTAGCGAGCCCACGGCCAGAGCGGGTGGACGCTTCGAGTATCTGCTGATCGACGGAATTCCTCACTGCATCTCAATTGCGGCCGGGGAGCGGATCGAGCGACTCGCGGGCCACTACGAACTCTTCTGGGCCTCCGGCTGGGAGGACCGGGCCAACGACCATCTCCCCAATCTGATCGGAATTCCTGAACTTCCTTACTTGAAGCTGAACGGTACGCCCGACGACGAGGAACACTGGAAGCTCGGTCCGATCGCTGAATACGCAGGCAATCGCCCTCTCGCGTGGATCGACGACAACTTCGATCAGTCGTGTTTCGACTGGGCAGAAAGCCGCGAAGCCCCCACCTTGCTGGTTCCAACCGAGCCAGAACACGGCTTCGAAGAAGCCCATGCAGAGGTTTTGGTCCAATGGGCGGAGAACGGCTTCGTGCCGGGCTGATGCGAAGTACAATCCCCAGTTCATGAGTGAGGTCGTTCCAATCATCTTTCTGGCAGTGGTCCTGAAGATCCCGGTCTTCTACGGGATGTGGCTGATCTACGCCGCCGTCCGCGACGAGCCGGTCGTCGACGGACTGGAAGAGGGCGGGGACGACCACGGCTTCCGCCGCTGGAGGCGTGAGCCCAAGCCGCCTCGCGGACCCAGGCGCGGACCGCATGGCGATGGAACGGCTTCAGTGCCTGACTGCCCACCTGGTGGCCGCAGTCGAACCCGCGTGGTCAAGCCGCGCACTGCTTCACCAACGACCGCTGGTCGTCGCTGAGGATCAGATCTAGCTAGATGGCGCCAGCGGTGCCGCTGGGGCCTGCGTCAGGACTTCTCTTCTTCGCCTGAAGCTGGCTCGCTGGGGCTGGGTGAAGATGGAGCAGCGGTCTCGATCTCTGACGAGATCTCTTCGAGTTCCTCGGCAAACGATGCTCCGAAGCCCTCTGACTGACCTGCGCCCTCTCCTGCGAGATCCATCTCCTCGAGAGCTTCCTCAGAGAGGAGTTCCTCGGCTGGTGGTGCAGCCGGCTCGACCGGCTCGACCTGAATCGAGCGGTAGTGCTTGAGGCCGGTTGCAGCCGGAATCAGCTTGCCGATGATCACGTTCTCCTTCAGGCCGAGCAGGCGATCCTTCTTGGCCTCGAGGGCGGCATCGGTCAGGACCTTGGTGGTCTCCTGGAAAGAAGCTGCCGAGAGGAATGAATCCGTGGCAAGAGAAGCCTTGGTGATCCCGAGGATTACCTCTTCGGACTTGGCCGGCGTTCCCTTCTTGGCCTTGACGCGCTCGTTCTCGGCCTTGAGAGCCAGACGGTCGATCAACTGACCGGGGAGCAGGTCGGCTGAGCCCTTGGAAGTGATCCGAACCTTCTTCATCATCTGGCGCACGATCAGCTCGATGTGCTTGTCGTTGATGTCGACGCCCTGTGAGCGATAGACCTCCTGCACCTCACGCACGATGTAGAGCTCGGTGAAGGTGCGGTCCTTGGTTACCCGCAGCAGGTCCGCAGGGTACAGAGAGCCTTCCGTCAACTGGGTTCCGGCCGTGACCTTGTCTCCGTTAGAGACAAGCAGTCGCGTACGGGGCGGGAAGTTCTCGGTGTGCTCGTTGCCCTTGTCGTCGAGAACGGTGACCACGGTCTCCTTGTCGGTCTCCTCGATCGAAACCTTGCCGTCGACCTCGGCCAAACCGGCCTTGCCCTTCGGGTTACGTGCCTCGAACAGCTCGACCACGCGGGGAAGACCCTGGGTGATGTCTTGGCCGGCGACTCCACCGGTGTGGAAGGTACGCATGGTGAGCTGGGTTCCCGGCTCACCGATCGACTGTGCGGCAATGATCCCTACCGCGTCGCCGACGTCCACCAGCGAGCCCGTTGCAGGCATCAGGCCGTAACACATACGGCACACACCGGTATCGGCCTCGCACTTGAGAACCGAGCGGACCGGCACGGTGGCATCGGTATCACCCTCGAAAGCCTCGACCAGCTCCTCGAGGAGTTCGCTGGTGATCTCGTCATTACGCTTGAGCAGATCGCGTCCGCGCTTGGTCGTGAACTTGGCCGCGGAGTTACGGCCGATCAGATTCTGGTTCGGCTGGCCGTCATGGCCGAATACCGGCATGTCCACCTGACCCTTGGTCTTGCAGTCCTCCTCGCGGACGATCACGTCCTGGGAGACATCCACCAGACGACGGGTCAGATAGCCCGAGTCGGCGGTACGCAGAGCGGTATCGGCAAGACCTTTGCGGGCACCGTGGGTGGAGATGAAGTACTCGAGTACCGAGAGACCCTCCATGAAGTTCGCCTTGATCGGCTGCTCGATGATCTCGCCCTTCGGATTGGCCATCAGGCCTCGCATTCCGGCCAGCTGGCGGATCTGCTTGAACGATCCACGTGCGCCGGAGTTGGCCATCATGAAGATCGGGTTCAACTCGTCGAGGTTGTCCTCCATCGCCTTTCCGACCTCTTCCGTGGCCTCATCCCAGAGGTCGGTAACGCGGTCGCGGCGCTCTTCAGCGGTGATGTAGCCGTCGTCGTACTGACCGATTACCTCACCCGTCTGGGTCTCGTACTTGCCGAGGATGTCGAGCTTGTCGGGCGGTGCGACGACGTCGTTCTTGGAGATCGTTACACCGGCCGTGGTGGCGAAGTGGAAACCGAGCTCCTTGAACGAATCGAGAGCCAGCGAGATCGCAGCTGCTCCGTAACGGGCGATCAGCCCGGAGATGATGTCGTTGACATCGCGCTTCTTGAGTGACTGGTTGACGAACTCGTACTGCTCGGGGTCGTACTCGTCGCCCAGTGCGTCGGCGATCGCGCGCTCGACCCGGTCGTTGAAGATGATTCGCCCGACCGTGGTCAGGAAGTGCTCGTGCCCGGGGCGGCGGTACTCGGCGTAATCATGCAGGCTGACGAGGCCGTTCTCGTAGGCCAACTCGGCCTCCTGCGCGGTCCTGAATGGATGAGGCTTGCGCTCGAGCGTGGAAGGATCGAGTTTGGTGACATCGTCATGCGCGTACGTCAGGTAGTAGAGGCCGAGGACCATGTCCTGGCTCGGTGTTGCCAGCGGAGCGCCGTGCGCCGGGCTGAGGATGTTGTTGGCAGAAAGCATCAGAATCCGCGCCTCGGCCTGTGCCTCTGCCGAAAGCGGCAGATGGACCGCCATCTGGTCGCCGTCGAAGTCGGCGTTGAAGGCCGAGCAGACCATCGGATGGATCTGAATTGCCTTGCCCTCGACCAGGATCGGCTCGAAGGCCTGGATACCGAGTCGATGCAGGGTCGGTGCGCGGTTCAACAGCACCGGATGCTCGGAGATGACCTCCTCGAGCACATCCCAGACCTCGGGGATCATCGAATCGACCATCTTCTTGGCCGCCTTGATGTTCTGAACCTGCTTGCGCTCTACGAGCCGGGCCATGATGAACGGCTTGAAAAGCTCGAGAGCCATCAGTTTGGGCAGACCGCACTGATTCAGGCGGAGGTTCGGACCCGACACGATGACCGAACGACCCGAGTAGTCGACGCGCTTTCCGAGCA
>JBEIRY010000076.1:0-7178 GCA_040375675.1 Thermoleophilales bacterium
ATGTCCAGCACCACCAGAACTCCAGAGCAGCCAAACGCCCTCGCCCGGGCCAAGCGCGACACCATCACCGACCTCGCGATCAGTCTGATCGCCGAGGGCGGGCTCGCGGCTCTGACCTACCGTCGCCTCGCCACAGCCGCAGGCGTCTCGGTGGGCGCGATCCAGAACGAGTTCCCAAGCCGACTCGAGTTGCTCGACGCGACCTTCGACCGTGCCTGGAGCAGAGCCGGGATGCAAGAGGGAGAGGAGAAGGCCGACAACCCAAGGGAGAAGCTGTTCGAGGTCTGTTCCCGAGCCGTTCCGGTGGAGGATCCGCCTGATCCGAGCATCCGCGCCTACTTCGAGATCCTCTCCGACGCCACCCGCAACCCAGCCACCCGCAACCCAGCCACCAAGACGATCATCACCGAGATAGAGCTCGAAGGAGAGAAGCGCTACCTCGAGCTGGTGCGTCGCGCCCAGGAAGCCGGAGAGATCGATCCCGGCCACGACCCGCAGGTCCTGCTCGACCTGATCTGGTCGCTCGGCGACGGCCTGTGCATCGCGGCCTACACCTATCCCAAGACCTTCACTCCCCAGCGGGTCAAGGCTCTCTGGACCGAGGGGTTCGAAGCGCTGCTCGCCCCCCGCTCCTAGCCAGCGAGGCTCGAAAGCAGCTCAGGCTTCTACAGGTTCGGCGTCTGCCGGAGCGTCGGCGGCAGGTGAATCGGAGCCACCCTCATCCGGAGAACCTTCATCCGGAGAACCTTCACCGAGGATGTCCGCGGCGCGCACGAGCGAAGTGTCCACGTGGACACCAGGTCCCATGGTGGAGGTGAGGGTGATCGAGACGAAGTACTTGCCCTTGGCAGCCGATGGCTTGGCGCGGTTCAGCTCGTCGACTACTGCGGCGTAGTTGTCGAGCAAAGCCTGCTCGGTGAAGCTCGCCTTGCCGATTGCGAGGTGCACGATCGACTGACGGTCGGTGCGGTACTCGACCTTTCCGGCTTTTGCCTCACCCACGGCCTTTTCGACATCGTCGGTGACGGTGCCGACCTTGGGGTTCGGCATCTTGCCCTGGGGTCCGAGGACCTTTCCGAGCTTGCCGACGTGAGGCATCATCGCGGGGGTCGAGATCACCACGTCGAAGTCGGTCCAGCCCTCTTCGACCTTGGCCGCTAGATCAGCGCCACCTACGTGATCGGCACCGGCTGCCTCGGCATCGCGAGCCTGATCGCCTTCGGCGAAGACACATACCGAGACGTCCTTGCCAAGCCCTGAGGGCAACGCGAGGGTTCCGCGCAACTGCTCCTCGGCATGACGCACGTTCACCCCGAGCAGCGCGTGCAGCTCGATCGTCTCGTCGAAGCCGGCCTTGGCGCCCTCCTTGACCAGGTGGATCGCCTCCTTGGGCGGGTAAGCCTTGTCACGATCGATCTTGTCGACCGCCTCGCGGTAGCGCTTGCTGCGGGCCATCAGCTCTCGAGTCCTTCCACCGTCACGCCCATCGAGCGGGCGGTGCCGGCGATGATCTTGGTCGCGGCATCGAGATCGTTTGCGTTCAAGTCGGGCATCTTCTTCTCGGCGATCTCGCGGGCCTGATCGACGGTGATCGATCCGACCTTGTTGGTGTGAGGTTCACCGCTGCCCTTTTGCAGACCGGCAGCTTCCTTTATGAGGAACGCGGCGGGCGGGGTCTTGGTGATGAACTCGAAGGAGCGATCCTCGAACACGGTGATCTCTACCGGAATGATCGTGCCGGAGTCCTGCTGGGTCTGGGCGTTGAAGGCCTTGCAGAACTCCATGATGTTGACGCCGTGCTGTCCCAGAGCCGGTCCAACCGGCGGTGCCGGGTTGGCAGCCCCTGCGGGGATCTGCAGCTTGATCAGTGTCATTACTTTCTTTGGTGCCATTGGTTCTTTCTCGTCTTCCTCGGTTGGGTGAGGTTAGATCTTCTTGACCTGGTCGTAGTTCACCTCGACCGGAGTTTCCCGGCCGAAGATGGATACGAGGACCTTCAGCTTCTGCGAATCGTCGTTGATCTCGGCGATCTCGCCCGAGAAGTCAGCCAACGGGCCGGAGATGACCTTGACCGACTCGCCGATGGCGAACTGGGCCTGGGTGCGCGGACGCTCGGCCGTCTCGCGATTGAGCATGCGGTCCACCTCGGCCTTTGCAAGTGGCACGGGGTCGGTGCGAGAGCCGACGAAGCCGGTCACGCCGGGAGTGTTCTTGACCACTCCCCATGACTCGTCGGTCATCTGCATCTGAACCAGTACGTAGCCCGGCATGGTGCGCTTTTCCACCTGCACCTGCTGGCCGTCTTTGACCTCGGTGATCTGCTCGGTCGGAACGACCACGTCGCGAACGTTCACGCCCTGATTCATCGAGTGGATCCGGTGCTCGAGGTTCTGCTTGACCTTGTTTTCGTGGCCTGAGTAGGTGTTGATTACGTACCAGTGGAACATCTGTCGGTGTGTCTCTTTCTCTTGGTTGCGGTTGGTTGCGCCGGTTAGAGGATGAGGTTGACCAGCTTGCTGAAGGCAAAGTCCAAAAGCCCGAGGTAGGCGGCGCATGCTGCGACGAAGAGGATCGTCACCGCAGAGGCCTGGATCAGTGTGTCGCGATCAGGCCACTGCACCCTCTTGAGCTCTGCCCAGCACGATACGAGGAAGGCGACCACGCGGCCACGCTGCTTCGGCTCTGCTTTGGTCTCGGGCAGAGGCTTTGCCTTGCCACCACCCTTCTTGCCCTTGTCCTTCTTGGGCTGTTCCTTCGTCGCCGTCGCAGCGGCGGCCTCGCGCTCCTTGCCTTCGCGGCGCTTGCGTTGGCGGCGGGTCTCCTTGCCGGGCTTGGGTGCGGCGGAAGGCTCGGTGGTCGGAGGCGGGCCCGGCTCTACACCGCCGGTCACACCGGGCACAGCAGGTGCAGAGGCTGAGCCGATCGGGTTTTCCGTCGAAGTGGTCTCTCCAGATGGGACGTCCTTCTCAGGTGCCTTGGTGTGCTCGCCGTAATCGGCGACGTTGGCACCGGTCTCGATGACCGCTTCGACCTCGGCTACCTCGCCGGATACGGGCACCTGGGTGTCGTGCTGGGCGTGAGACTCTGCAGCGGATTCGCTCGGGGCAGAGCCCTCAGCGCCTGCCTGCTCCTGTGTGCTGGCGGCCTGCTCTTGCTCGCGCTGCTTGCGCTCGGCCTTTCGCTGTGCTCTGCTCTTTGCCATGCCCTGATCCGCTGTACGGGGAAACCCCTAGCGGGTCTCCTTATGTGGGGTGTGGCGTCCACACCAGCGGCAGTACTTGCGCATCTCGATCCGGTCGGGCGAGTTGCGCCTCGACTTGATCGTCTCGTAGTTGCGTCGCTTGCTCTCCTCGCATGCGAGTGTCACTCCGATGCGCGGATCTCCGGCCATCGGTCAACTCCCTTTCAATGATTTGGACCTCTTTACGAAACTAAACATCCGGCCGCGGGGCCTGAGGTGTGATGAATATAGCGCGCCGGCATCGAAAAGACAGCTGAGCCTCCAGCCTCGGGCCGCTTCTCTCACCTCAACCCTTTGCGGCCAGCGCCCAGTCGAGGCTCGTCTTCGAACCCATCCGCGCGCGGAGCTTGGCCTTGCCGGTGAGGGAGAGCTTGGCCGTGACCGGCACTCCCTTGCGCGCCCCGAGCTTGGCTATCTGTGTCCACTTGCCCTTGGCAAGTTGCTCGATCACCGCGTTTCCTTTGAGCGGTGGCCTGAACCAAGCGACCGCTGTGGTCTTGGAGGAGCGCTCGACCGTGAACGGAAAGCTGAAGGCGGTCAGCGCCGGCTTGGCTGGTTCGTCGGCCACGGTGAACGGCCAGGTTGCGGTGTTGGGATATAGACCCACGCCGCACTGGAAGAGATAACAGGCCTGGTTTTCTCTCGGCAGGTTGTCTCGCAGCTTGAAGTAGATGATCGCGCTGGCGCCCGCCTTCGAGAGCAGGCGCATCGAGGTCTGGATATTCCAGGCCTGCTTCGACAAGCTGACCGCAGTCGAGTCGGGAGGATTACTACCAACCCAAACCTCGGTGGCCCAGACCTCTCGCGCGGGCGATCGCACAGGCAAGACCCGTCCCTTCGCCTCGGCGTTTCGAAGCAGTCGCACGCCGCGACCGAAGTTCGACGGGATCAGGCTGTTCGGCCAATTCGGAGGTGCGGTGACGTCGGCATCGAAGCGCGGGGGAATCGCGTTGTGGGCGAGCAGATCGAACTTCGGCTTGTCCGGGCAGGGCGCAAGGAAGCGTCCGTCGCTCACCTTGGTGCAGAGAAGCGCCGAGAGGAAATCGAGCGGAGCGGTCGAGTAATGGACCCAGAACTCGCTGTCGCCCGGGCTGACCGGCGCTGTGCCAGGGCCCAACACGGTCGCATTCGGCTGAACCGAATGGACTGCGTCGTAGAAGGCGTTCAGCATCGGTCGGTAGTAGCTCACCGATACCGAGTGGAGAGAATCGTCTACCTGTGGGTTGAGGAACTGGCTCAGGTTCGGCTCATTCCAGGCCTGGAAGTAGTCGACCGGCGGGAGGGGCGATGCCTCTCCCTGCGGTACGAAGCTGCCCGAGTAGCGGGTGGCAACCGCAGTGGCAAATGCGGCGAAAGCCTGTGGATCCGGCTTCCAGGTGCCAACCGGCGCGCAAGCGGGAGGATCTTCACCCTCGGCACAATCGACCGGCGGCCTGTTCGGTCCTTCGGCAAACAGTGGCGCTGACCAGACCGTCAGCAGGACATCCATCCCGCGGGCATGAGCGCGACGCACCGCTTCGTCGTAGTAGGTGAAGTCGTAGTTCGGATCAGCCGGGTTGGTGGGATCGGCAGGCGCGACCGACTCATCTACCAGCACCGACCGCCATGTGAGGTCCATTCGAATCAGGCCTATCCCTGCCTCCCTCGCCCGGTCGAACCAAAAATCATGCTCGGAGTCGCTTACCTCAGGGGCTATGAACGACTGCTTGTCGTCCATCCCGAGCTGAAGAGGTTTGACCGGGGCGGCCTGGGCTGGAGCCACATACGAAGCCACCGCTGTAGCCGAGATCAGAGTTGTCAGACCTATGCGAAGGAGCTTGAATCCGCCCCGGGACATCTACCGCGCCGCCAGAGACCAGTCGAGACTCGTCTTCGAACCCATCCGCGCGCGGAGCTTGGCCTTGCCGGTGAGAGAGAGCTTGGCCGTGACCGGCACTCCCTTGCGCGCGCCGATCTTGGCGATCTGGGCCCACTTGCCCTTGACCAGTTGCTCGATCACCGCGTTGCCCTTGAGCGGTGGCCTGAACCAGGCGACCGCTGTGGTCTTGGAGGAGCGCTCGACCGTGAACGGAAAGCTGAAGGCGGTCAGCGCCGGCTTGGCTGGTTCGTCGGCCACGGTGAACGGCCAGGTTGCGGTGTTGGGATAAAGACCCACGCCGCACTGGCGGACACAGCCGGCAGGGTTGGTCGAGGGGTCGTACGGGATCTCATCGCGAAGCTTGAAATAGAGAAAGACATCAGCGCCCTTCTCCCAGAGCATCCGCATCGCCCGCTGGATCGTGTCGGCTTGGCTGCGGAGACTCGGAGCGCTGGCATCGGGCGGGTTGCTGGCGGTCCAGAACTCGGTCCCCCAGACCTGTCGCCCACCGGAGACGGCAGGCGTCACCTGCCGAAGTCCCTCCACTGCGCGGAGCAACCTGACGCCCCGCTCGAAATTCGAAGGGCGCAGTTCCGAGTTTGGGTAGTAGGGAGCGGCGCCGACATCGCGGTTGGGGGATGGGATCGCGTTGTGGGCGAAAACATCGAATTTGGGCTTGGAAGCACAAGCGACCTTGACCTTGCCACCCGATTCGCGAACACAGAACAGTTGACGCATGAAGTCGAGCGGCCCGGTGCGGACCCTGGCGAGATCGGCCTCGTTGCCGGGGCCAGCAGGAGCAGTTCCTGGACCGAGAACGACCGCATCTGGCTGCACTGCATGGACTGCGTCGTAGAACGCGTTCAGCATCTGCCGGTAGTGCCCAGCCACGAACGGAGAACCGTCGGGGTTCCGTTGCGGGTTCATGAAGGTGAAGAGGTTCGGCTCGTTCCAGGCCTGCAGATATCTGACTCTGGGCAGAGGTGTTGCAGCGCCAGCCGGCGTATAGATGCCCGAGTAGCGAGTGGCGACGGCTGTGCCGAAGTCGGCAAAGGCCGAAGGGGCTGGTTTCCAGGTGCCAGCGCCAGCGCAGTCGGGCGGGGTCTGCCCATCTGCGCAGTCGAGTGGCGGCCTGCCGGCGCCTTCGGCGAACTCCGGCGCCCCCCAGATGGTCAGAAGCACAGACATGCCGCGTCCGACCGCTTCACGAACAGCGGCGTCGAGGGCAGCGAAGTCGTAGTTGGGATCGCCCGGGTTGGTGGGATCTGCCGGAGAGACCGACTCGTCCACCAGCGCATTTCGCCAAAGCAGATCCATCCGGATCACGCTCGTTCCCGCGTCGTCTGCTCGATCCAGCCAGAACTGATGCTGGCCCTGAGGAACAGTCGACTCGACGAACTCGATGTTGTCGTAGATACCGAGTTGGTACTGCCGCTGGCCGGCCGCCGAGGCCGAGGCTGGCAAGAAGAAGAGGCAGAGCGCGGACAGCACAAGAGACAGCGCTCCTACGAGCACCAGTTGGCGACGCGGCGCGGCGGGAGTGTTTTCAGCCATCAGGGCCTCGCGCGGGAAACCCGGGACGATCTGACCTTCGGGCGATTGAGCCGCGTCCAGACAGCAGCGCCGATCGCGATCAGGATCATCAGAGTCGGCAATACCCAGCCCACCCCGCCAAAGGCTGCTGAGAGAAAAGATGAATTGGCTGCAGCCGGCTCGAGTGCAATCGCTGCAGCCTCACTGGCTCGAGGGGCGACGGTCTTTTGCGACTTCTTCGACTTGGCCGCATTTGAAGCCGCCGGAGCCGATGCCGTGGAAGAGCTGTCGTAGCTGTAGGAGACACCGGAGTCGGCCTGCGAACCCGATCCGCTTCCGGCATTGGAGGGCTTGCCTCCACCTGAGGGGGAGGGGTTTGGCGTTGGCTCAGGCGTTGGTGGCGGAGGCTCGCTGTATTCATCGATCACATCGGCACGGGCAACGCCGGCAGGAAGAAATGTTCCCCCGGCAGACCCGAGAGCAAAGATGCCAGCAAGCAGCGCTACGGAGGCGAGCATTTTCGCGGTGCGCATAGGTGCGCTCGTC
>JBEIRY010000026.1:0-21132 GCA_040375675.1 Thermoleophilales bacterium
CACCGCCGGCACCGTGCCGATGGCGATAGCCCAGGCGAGACGCTCGTTGGTGGTTTCGATCCGCCGCTTCCAGATACTGGTGAAGAACCCCTTGGTGAAGTCGACTACCTCGCGGTGGAAGTAGGCGATCGCGGCAATCAATGTGCCGGCGTGCAGGGCCACGTCGAAGGTCTTGTTGAAGGACGGGTGGTCGAGCAGGAAGTCGTAGCTCTGTAGCCAGGGAACGATGATCAAGTGCCCCGACGAGGAAATCGGGAGGAACTCGGTCAGCCCCTGAACCACGCCGAGGAGCACTGCTTCTAGCCAAGACACGCAAAGAATCCTACGGCAGCAGGCGGGCGTGCTTTGGACGAGGTTCGGGGTGCGGGCGAAGCGGCGGGCCGGTGCGTTAGATTTCTTCTTCCAATGAGCACCCGTAACTCGACCTTCCGCGCACTGAGGCTTTCGGCCGTTCTCGCCACAGCCTTGGTGGCCCTCATGGCATTTGCCCCCGGCGCCTTCGCTGCCGACGGGATCGGCCTCTACGGGCCTGCCAGCGACAAGGTCGTCGTCTACTTCTCCTTCGGAATCATGATTCTCGTCGCCACCGTGGTGATCGTGGCCACGCTGATCCAGATGCGCTTCGACAAGCGCAAGGAGCAGCGCAAGGAAGCACTCGATCGCCTCGAAAGCGATAAGACCTGATCGCCGTTTAGGCTGCAGGCATCGAAGGCTCTCCACTCCCCCAGAACAGACCGGCTACTCGACCTAGGCCGGTAAGACCCACTCCGGGCAGGCCTCCTGAGCTGAGGCTGGTCCACTCCTCTGAGCCGTTCCAAAGGCCTCCGCCCCCGAGCCTTTGGAAGCCGAGCATCAAGTTCGCCGCCGGCTTCGTTGCCGTCGTCGTTCTCGCAGGGGCGATTGGCACCGCAATCGGCCTGCCCTCGCCGGTCGGCTCGGCCACACCGGTCAGCTCTGCAGCCAGCAACCCAACGAACGCTGAGCCCTACGACGTGAACACTCTGGTCGGAAATGGCACCGCACCAATCCTCACCCTGGGGCCGTTCTCTCCTGTGATCGGCAAGGTCGACTACGGCGAAGCCGATGCCCGCTTTGGTGCACTTCGCACCGGCCACATCCACGCCGGCCAAGACGTCTTCGCGGCCAAAGGCACAGAGCTGGTCGCGGTAAGCAACGGGATCGTCTCGGCCAGCATCGGTGAGGATCACCCGTACTCATCGGGCAGGGGCAACTACATCGCGATCTACGACCCCAAGGCAGATCGCAGCTATGCCTACCTGCATCTACTCGAGCCATCGCCTCTGAGAACGGGCGACAAGGTGAGGGCCGGCCAGGTGATCGGGCTGATGGGCTGCACCGGCTCCTGTTACGGAGTACACCTCCACTTCGAGATCCGACAGGGCCGCGCGACCGTACGCTCCGAGACCAAGGCGATCGACCCGCTTCCCTTCCTCAAAAGCCTCCCCCAAGCTCCGACCCCCTGAGCCTCTGGCTCATACGGCATCGCGTCCGGCGAGCCGGTCGGTCTCCGCGCGGGGGTAGAGCCGACTACTCCACGCGAAAGCTGGGCAGGAGCCGCTTCTCGGTCTCACCCTTGACCTGCGCCAGGATCTCGACCTTGTCCTCGATCGGAGTGCCGCGCAGTTTGGTGGCGAGCAGGTCGTCTACCTGGAAGACACCGGCTGAGTTGTTCATCTCTATCTCGATCCTCACCGGGCGCTCCTCACCCTGCTCGATCCTCACCTCGTCGATCGCCGCAGCCGAGAGGGCGTGGATTCCGTACTGCCCACCTTCGAAGGGAATCCGCGATCTCCCCTGTGCCATGTCGAGAGCATCTGCAACCCGCACCACCCCGCCTTCGACCGTGTAGGGCTCGCCGCGTCGGCGGTGGCCGATGATCGTGTTGAGGATCTCAGACACGACGATCGTCCTCTCGGGTTCCTTGTAGACATCCTCGAGCAGCGTCGGCAACCTGTTGGCCGCGAGGAAGAGGCTGAACTCCTCGTGATCCTTGCGATGGATCGACATTCCGACATCGTGAAAGAGCGCTCCGCCGGCAACCACCACCTCGGCATCGCGCAGCTTCATTCCGTGGTCGGTGACCATCGCTGGCTCCACCCCGGCCTTGGCCAGCAGTCGCATCAGGCGCAGTGCCACGTTGAGGATCACCTGAACATGAACCCAGGAGTGATCCGACATGCCCAGCCTCTCCGAGGTCATCTGGGCCATGTACCACCAGGCGCGCACCTGCTCGTCGCCGTTGACTGCGTCGAGGAACTTGTCGAGCTTCTTGTTGCCCCTGGTCGGCGCATGAACCTTCGCCTCAGCGATCATCTCTGCTGCCGACTTGATCTTCTTGTCTTCCTTTGCCACGCCTCAATCTTGGCAGGGCTTACCCCAGCCTCAGTGAAAGGTTCGTAAACGCAACATTCCGACCGCCGACGCCCTTAGCGTTGCGCCCCGTGAGTCCCCCGAACCCGGCAATTCCGGTCTGCCTTGCGACTGGAGTAACGCTTCCCGAATGCTCCTGCCGGAGCTGTCTGGAGCAACTTCTCTCCAACTACGCCCCGCACCTGATGCGGGCTGCGACCGGTCAGGTATCGAGCGGTGGTGGCGCCTCGGGCTCGGCCAACGCTCCTGCGGATGCTGCGATCACGCAGGCGATGCCACCCAGCTCCACGGCATCCAACGCCTGACCCAGCACCACGAAGCCCATCAGCGAGGCGATCGCCGGCTCCACGCTCATCATCACCCCGAATGTGGTCTGGCTGAGGCGCCGCATCGCCTGCATCTCCAGGAAGTAAGGAATCGCTGTGCTCAACATTGCGACCGCGAACCCGATCGCAAGCACCTCGGGTTCGACCAGGTTCGACCCACCGGCGTAGAGGCCCGGGATGATGGAGATCGCTGTGGCGATCACCATCGCCAAAGCCAAACCATCTCCTACCTCCATCCGGTGGCCGAGCCTCACTCCGCTGACGATGTAGAGCCCCCAGAAAAATCCAGCTGCTAGGGCCAATGCGACCCCGACCATGTCGATCGAATCCGCTTGCATCGGGCGGGTGATCAACAGCAGGCCGACGACCGCCAGCGCGATCCAGATCAAATCTCGCTTGCGTCGCGAGCCGATGATCGATACCGCCAACGGGCCGATGAACTCGCAGGCAACCGCGATCCCCAGTGGTATCCGCGCGATTGCCGCGTAGTAGAGGAGGTTCATCCCGGCAAACGAGATGGCAAACGGCACTACGACCCGCAAGTTGCCGCTGGTCAGCAACTTCAAGCTTGGACGGAACACCGCAAGCAGGACGATCGTCGCAAAGCCCTGGCGCAGCAGCACCGAGCCCGAAGATCCGACCTCGTCGAAGAGAGTCGTGGCGAGCGCCGCGCCGAACTGGAGGATCACTATCGCCGAGACCGCCAGCAAGAGCGCAAGCCGCTTCTGCCCGCCGACCGCGGGTCCAGTTAGGGGGTTATCCGAGACCACTGCGGCAGGCTAGCCGCTAACTGCTCTCTGCCTAGCCGCAGTTAGGCCAGGGAGAGGTACCGCGGGAGTCGATCATGATCGCGGCGCGGACATCCTGCTCCCAGCCCGGAGCCTTGGCCGGATCGCCTCGGCCGCCGACCGACCGCCACGCGCTCATGTCGAACTGGTAGCGACCGCGATAGGTGCCGTCAGACGAGACCGAATCGGTGTTGCCGCCAGACTCGCAGCTTGCGATCGAGGCGAGTGTCTCTTTGGAGATCCCGAGCAGGTCGTCTACCTGCCTCAGCGCGCCCTTCACATGCTTTGGGTGCGCCCGCGCCGACCACTTGAGCAGGCTGGACGGGCCGGCAAAGCCGAGCTCCTTGGCGGTGTAGGTCCGCGTAGGCCTCTTTGGCTTCGTGGCATCGGCGGCATTGGCCTCGGGCGTCGCGGTCGGCTCGTCTGCAGGAGCGCTGCCGCCCGGAGCCGAGCGCTGGGCGATCGCCCCAGAGGCGCCGTAGATCAGAGCCGCAACGCAGGCGATCGAGGCCAGGCCGAGCGCTGCGAGCGCAAGTCCGCGATAGAGCGCAAGGCGCTTGTTTCCAGACGGGGGCATCGAGTTGGAGAGAGTGACAGCTTCAGCGGCGGAAATATGTGTATTTGCTCACAGACTGCAGGAGCGCGCCCAACCACGCCTGAATCACACCGCACCCCTGCTCGGCTCGGCCCCTATGATCGCTCGACAGATGAAGATTCTCGCCTTCAGCGATCTCCATTGCAGCGATCGAAAAGCCGCCGGTCTGGTCGAGCGCGCAGGCGCCGGCGATGTCGATCTGGTGATCGGCGCAGGTGACTTTGCCTCCCAGCACGAAGGGCTCGACGAGGCGATCGCCTCGCTTTCCTCGATCACCAAACCCACCCTGCTGGTGCCGGGCAACAACGAAACTGCAGACGCCCTGCGCGAAGCCGTAACGAAGGCCGGATGGGCCTCGGCGCAGGTTCTGCATGGCAGCTCCACCACCGTCGACGGTCGAGAGTTCTTTGGCTTGGGTGCAGGCATCCCCACGACTCCTTGGGACTGGAGCTTCGACCTCACAGAAGACGAGGCAACCGAGGCGCTCGACGACTGCCCAGAGGGTGCAGTGCTGATCGTCCACTCGCCGCCCAAAGGTCACTGCGACCAGTCCGGCTCGGGCGATCACCTGGGAAGCGAGGCGATCTTTGCCGCGATCGAGAGCAAGAAGCCGCCGCTTGCGGTGTGCGGACACATCCACGAGGCATGGGGTCAGACCTCCGAGGTCGGCCCTACCCGCATAATCAACCTTGGACCCGACGGGCACCTGCTCGAGGTCTGAGCCGAGAAGATTCCAAAAACCTGCAACGAGAGGAAGAGATGAGCGCTGACACACCAGATCCCCGACACACCGACGAGTGGCGGGTCGAGGTTCACCTCGAAGCCGACGAGCACGGCGAGAAACTCGGTGACAAGCTTCACTCGATGCACCTCGACGACGAGGCCCGCAAGCTCCTCGGCGGCTCGGTGATCGTCACCCGCGACGGCTCTCACATGTTCCTCTACGCCTGGCATGAGCAGAGCGCTCGCGAGGCCGAAAAAACCGTGCGCAACCTGCTCGAGCACGAAGGGCTGAGCGGCGAAGTCGAGTTGATGCGCTGGCACCCGGGCGCCGACGAGTGGAAGCCCGCCTCAGAGCCGATGCCCGAGACCGGCCCTGAGCTCGATGCCGAGGTCGAAGACCACGAGGAACGCGCCCGACGTGAGTTCGAACAGACCGGCCATTACGACTGGGAGGCGATCGTCGAGCTTCCGAGCCTCAAGGAGGCGAGGAACTTCGCTAAGGATCTCCACGATCGTGACCTTCCTGTTCGCAGGCGATTCCACTACCTGATCGTCGGTGCCGTCACCGAAGAGGACGCCCGCGAGCTCGCAACCGAGCTCGATGAGATCTCACCCGAGGGAAGCGCAGTTGGATTCCGCGCCAATCCCGTCGATGTGCCTAGCCCGCTCTACGTTCGGCTGACTGCGATGAAGCCGGGCGCGGTTCGCGACCTTGGCCTGTAGGCCTAAGCACCCGGCCTAGACAGCAGCCGAGAGGCGCCGCAAGAACTGCTTGGTCTCTGCGTTTTGCGGTGAGTCGAGCACATCGGCAGGCTTGCCCATCTCGAGGATGCTGCCCTCGTGCAGGAAGGCGATTCGGTCGGCGACATCGCGGGCAAAGCCCATCTCGTGGGTAGCTATGAGCATCGTCACGCCCACTTCCTCCTTCAACTCCCTCACCGCCTCGAGAACCTCGCCGACCAACTCCGGATCGAGCGCACTCGTAACCTCGTCCAAGAGCAATGCCCGTGGGTTCGCCACCAGCGCCCGCACGATCGCCACTCGCTGCTGCTGACCGCCCGAGAGGCGATCAGGCTTTTCATCGGCTCGGTCGCCCAAGCCGAACCTCGCCAGCAGCTCACGGGCGCGTGAATCTGCCTCTGCCTTTTCCATCCCGTGGGCGCGGGTGCTGCCGAGCATCACATTCTCGATCGCCGTCAGATGAGGAAAGAGGTTGTAGGCCTGGAAGACCATCCCCAGCCTGCGTCTGATCGCGACCTGATCTACCGAAGGGTCTGTGACCACCTCGCCGTCGAGGTAGATGTCGCCGTCGTCGATCTCCTCCAGAAGGTCTACGCAGCGAAGCAGCGTGGACTTCCCCGAGCCCGACGCTCCGATCACGGCGATCGCCTCGTGCTCTTTCACTTCGAGGTCGATGCCACGAAGCACCTCGAGATCCCCGAAGGACTTGGTCACCGCTTCGACTTTGATCACGCTCTCCGCGCCAGGACTCACTTGGCCTTACCTCCAGTGGACAGATCCATCCGGTCGAGCACTCGGGCAAGCGGCACCGTGACGATCAGATACAACAGCGCGGCTGCCAAGAGCGGCGTGTAGTTGAAGTTGGAGGCCGCATCGATCTGCGCCACCCTGAAGGCCTCGACCACTCCGAGGATCGCGACCAAGGCGACATCCTTTTGCAGCGCGATGAAGTCGTTCAGAAGCGGCGGGATCACGCGCCTCACCGCCTGCGGCAAGACCACGAACCTGAGCGACTGCCGCTCGTTCAACCCGATCGCAAGCGCTGCGTCCTTTTGGCCCTTGTGCACAGAGAGCAGTCCTGCGCGATAGACCTCGGAGACATACGCGCCGTAGGAGAGCGCCAGGGCGAACCCACCGAGGATGATCGGGTCGGTCGGCACCCCTGCCAGGCCGAGCGCCGGTATCCCGAACCCGATCAGGTAGACGAGCAGGATGGTCGGAATCCCGCGGAAGATGTCGCAGTAGCCGGCCGCCAGGAATCGCAAGGGAAAGAGCGTAGGCCCGCTGGATGTCCGGATCAGTGCCACCACCAGACCCCAGGCCAAGACCACCAACTCGACCACGATGAACATCCCGACATCGATCCGGAACGCCTTGAGGATCTCTGGGAAGGAATCAGCGAACGCAGAGGGAGAGAAGAAGGTGTCGCGGACATCAGGCCAGCCGGGGCTCGTGAAGATCAGTGCGGCGAGCCCTCCGAGTACGACCACAGAGGAGACGAACGCGATCAGCGCGCCTCTGCGGTCCATCCGTTTGCGGGCGGCTCGCCGCGCCTCACGGCGAGAGCCGACCTCGTAGGCCTTACCGGCCTTTACAGCCTCCATCGTCTGCGCTGGAGTATCCCCGATTGGGCCTGAACGAGACGGGGCGGCGCCTTGTGGCGCCGCCCCGATCCCGCAAACAGATTGCTTTAGACGCTACTCAGTCGAGGTTGGGAGCGTTTGCGTAACCGCTCATCCACTCGTCGGTGATCGTCTGCAGCTCGCCGGTCTCCTCGCTGGTGCCGCGCAGCGTGTCGATCGCAGCCGATACGCAGTCGGTAGCCGGGGAATCCTTCTGGAGCAGCGCGCCCCACTCGTCTCCACCTTCTGCAGCGAACTGGCCCACGACCTTCTGGTCGGGCAGCTCGACTGCGGTCAGGTAGATAGCGGTCGGCAGGTCAGTCACCATCGCGTCGATCTGGCCGTTCTTCAGAGCGGAGACGACATCGTTGGAGGTATCGAACACCTTCACCTCGGAGTCAGGATCGATCTTGTCCTGAACCGCGGTGAGGCTGGTCGTACCGATCTGAACACCGATCGTGGCGCTCTTCAGATCATCCAGCGACGTTGCCTTGGATGCCTCAGAACCGTTGGTCGCGATAACCGCCTGATTGGCCGTGTAGTACGGCGAGGAGAAGTCGACTGCCTTCTCACGCTCAGGAGTGATCGAGATCTGGTTCAGGTCGAAGTCGAAATCCTTCGGACCCGGCGCGTACGACGAGTTGAACGGGACTACCTTCCACTCGACCTCGTTCTTGGCGTAGCCGAGCTGATCGGCGATCGCGTAAGCAACGGCGGACTCGAAGCCCTTTCCGTTGGAGGGATCGTCATCGACGAAGTACGGCTCATAGGCCGGACTGTCGGTGGCGACCGTCAAAACGCCTGGCTTCACCGTCTGGAGCTGATCCTTGGAACTGCAGTCGGCCAGATCAACCGAGGCAGCGCTGTCGCTATTGGACTCGGTGCCACCGCAACCGACCGCAAAAGCGGCAAGCGCTACGGCGCATCCGTAAGCAAAAAACGTACGTGCTCTGGGCATTTGTTTGATTCCTCTCCTCTTGAGTAGAGATTGGGGGACAGACTCAACCGCTGGAATCGTAGGGAACCCAGCGCGATTTTGGGCGTTCACCGACCATCGAGGGTTGGTCAGGCGTGGCCGACCGTCATCATGGGACCGTGGGATCACACACCGACCAACCCGCCCTCTCCATAAAGGGCTTGAGCAAGCAGTACGAGGATGGCCCTCTCGCCCTCGACTCTCTCGACCTCGAGATCCCTCAAGGGAGCTTCTTCGGTCTGCTTGGGCCGAACGGTGCCGGAAAGACCACCCTGATCAGCGCCGTCTGCAACCTGATCCGCCCCACCGCCGGCACGATCGAGGTCTTTGGCCGCCCCGGAAACTCTCTCCAAGCACGCAGGCTCTTGGGCGTGGCCGAGCAGGAGGCGAACCTCGACCGCTTCCTCTCGGTTCGCGAGGCGCTGCTCTACCACGGCGGCTACTACGGGATGACCCGCACCGAGGCCTCCGAGCGCGCCGAGCGGATGATGGAGGTCTTCGATCTCACAGACAAACGCGACACCCGCGCCCCGCGCCTGTCGGGCGGGATGAAGCGCCGCCTGCTGCTGGCCCGCGCGCTGCTGCACGAGCCCAGTCTGGTCATCCTCGACGAGCCCACAGCTGGCGTCGATCTCGAGCTCCGCCATGAGCTCTGGCGCTACATCCGCCGCCTGCACGAACAGGGCACCACCATCCTGCTCACCACCCACTACCTCGAAGAGGCCGAAGAGCTCTGCGAAGACATCGCGCTGATCGGCGGTGGGCGGATAGTGGCTCGCGACACCGCCAAGGGGCTCAAGGAATCCCACGGCGGAGGCTCTCTCGAAGATGTCTACCTCCGCACAGTCGGTGCAGGCTCGGCGGCGGGACCTGGAGTAAGCGAATGAACGACACTCCCCGCCCCTGGAGCGGATTCGCCTGGCTCGCAGCGCGCGAGTGCCACCGCGTGCTCAAGCTCTGGAGCCAGACGACTCTGGCGCCGATCGTGGCCTCAGTTCTCTTCATCATCGTCTTCGGGCTCTCGCTCGGCGCGCGGATCAACGAAATCCAGGGGTTCGATTACCGGGTCTTCATCGTGCCCGGCCTTGTCGCGATGGCGATGGCCCAAGCCGCGTACTCGAACAACGCCTCCTCTATCTACCAAGGGCGCTCCGACCGCTACATCGACGATGTCCTCGCCGCCCCGATGCACTCCTGGCAGATGAACCTCGGCTACCTGGCCGGCGGCGTGTTTCGAGCCCTGATCATCGGTGGCGCGATCACCGCCGTTGCCGCGCCGCTTACCGGCACTCCGATCGAGAACCCGCTGCTTTTGATCCTCGCGGTGGTGCTGTTGACGATCGGCTTCGGCTCACTCGGCACCGTGGTGGGGATCTTCGCCGACAGCTTCGATCACACCAGCTTCATCAACAACATCGTGATCCTGCCGCTGGTCTTCTTGGGCGGGGTCTTCTACTCGGTAGACCGACTCGGGACACCGTGGGAGCAGATCTCCCACATCAACCCGCTCTTCTACGTGGTCAATGCCGTCCGCTACGGCTTCCTCGGCATCTCCGACGCGAGCCCGCTGCTCTCCTTTGGCGTGCTGGCTGTGATCGCGCTCGGCCTGCTCGCCTGGTCTCAGTACCTCTTTGCGACCGGGCGCAAGCTCAAAGCCTGAGCCAACCCGCGTTACTTACTGAGCGCCAAAGACCCTTTGCAGGAACGCGATCTCGTCGGCCTTGACCTCGGCGCAGGTGTCGCCACGGTAGGCATCGAAGTGCCCTCCCGGGTACCGGCGCAGCTCGGCCCTGTCGCCCAGCGTCTCGGCTGCCTTCTCGACTGCTGAGTTAGGGGCGATCTGGTCATCCACCGCGATCTGAAATAGCACCGGGCACTCGATCTTTCCGACCAGCTTGATCGGTCGGTTGTTGGAGGCGACCAGAGACTCTCGGGCGCAGAACTCGTTCACGTAAGTCGGTCCGGCGATCTCCAGCACACCGGGAAGCGAGTCGGGTGTCGAAAGCGCTGCCAACTCACCCGGCACAGCGGCAGTGGCCATCATCACCGGCCTGCGCCCGGTGACAGCAGCCAGGCGGTCCTGCATCCCTCGAGCGGTCGCCTTGGCGAGTTGGCCGGGGCCGGCAGTCTTTACGAGTTGCCTCAAGGTGGCCGCGCCATCGAGCGATGCGACGACGGATATCACCGCGGCGATGCGGTGATCCTCGGCGGCGACCGCGATCACGTGACCACCTGAGTACGAGGTCCCCCAAAGCGCGATCCGCTCGGGGTCCACCCCGTCGAGCGAGCGGGCAAAGGCGATCGCCGACTCATAGTCCTCACGGTGGCGCTTGTAGCTGACCAGTTGCCGTGGCTCTCCCTCTGAAGCCCCGAAGCAGCGGTAATCGAAGACGATTGCGTCGAGGCCCATTCCAGAGAAAGCCTCGCCGAACTGGTACAGCCCGCTGTCTGCCGTGTTGCCGAAGCCGTGGGCTATCACCACACACGGCCTGGCGCCAGAGTTACCGTTGGCATCAGCTCCGGTGGCGTAGGTATCGCCTTGACCGCGGAAACGCTGGCCGACCAGCTTCACACCATGACTTTCGAACTCGACCCGCTCCATCGCCACTTCCGACTCCTCTCCTCGCGTGACCGCAAGACTACCCGCTGAAGCGGCACGCATGCGCCGGCTTTCGCGGCCCGGCCCGGCGGGTCGGGCGGCTACCCTTGTCGTTCGATGGGCCTCCGCGACGACCTCAAGACGACTGCCGGCACCGCCGCCTCGGGCGCTGTGTCCGGTGCCAAGTTCGCTGCCTCAGAGGCGGTCGGACTTGCCCGCAAACTGCCCGGAGCCTCACACCTTCCGCTGATCGGCGGCGGCGATGATCAACTCTCCGCGGCCGAGGTAGACGGCTACTTCCCCGCCGATTCGATGATCCGCCGCCTCCACGGCGAGCGAATGATCGCGTTCTCAGGCGTGCGTGCCCTCCTGATGCAGGCGTGCGATCCGGTGGCGGTGGTGGGATTCCAGCGCCACTCGATCATCTTCAGTGATCCGCAGACGAGGCTCCAATCCACCGACGAGCGGATGAGCCGTATGTACTTCGGCACGGTCGAGCAGGCCGAGCAGACCGGCAGCGAGATCCGCCAGATGCACTCGCGGGTCAAGGGAAAGACCGGTGCCGACTACGGCCCTGTCCCCGCAGGCACCCCATACGCCGGCGACGATCCGGTACTCGGGTTGTGGGTGCTCGCAACCCTCGCCGACTCCGCCCTCCTCTACTACGAGCAGTTGATCGGATCGCTCACCGCCGACGAGCGCCAGTCCTACTGGGACGACTACAAGAAGATCGGCAGCTTGCTCGGAATGCCCGACGGCTCGATGCCCGAGACAGAGCCGGAGCTTCGCGAGTACGTAAATACCCGCTGTCGCGACGGCAGCCTCTACATCTCCGGAGAGATCCGCGACCAGTCCGTGGGGATCATCTTCGACCCGCCGTTCGAGGGCTGGGTGCGGGTTGCGCTCACGCCAGTGGGCGAGGTGGTCAAGCTGACCTCGATCGGCCTGCTGCCCGACGAGATCCGCCGGATGTACGGCTTCTCCTGGGATCCGGCCCGCGAGGCGCTGCTTCGCACAACCATCTTCAATCTCAAGACCGCGATCAAACTCTGGCCCGACACCTTGCGCATCCACCCCGCTGCGCGCGAGGAGGCCGGCGCTCTCTTTGGCACCGAAGAGGGCGAGGATTGGCGGATGCGTACCGGCCTTGCCAGCAACGAGATGCACCAGGCCGAGGCAGAAGAGACAGCCGAAGATGAGCTCGGGGTGCCAGCCGAAGGCAAACCAGCGCCTGACGAGACCAAAGGCACCGCGTCGGGTGACGGCAACGGTGCCGGCGCCTTGAGCCGATTGGAGCAGGCGCTAGCCAGCGACGAGCCGGAACAGAAGGAAGGGAAAGACTGAGCGCGCTGCTGCTTGCGAACGCAGTCGCGACGCTTTTCATGTGCGGCGTCGCCTGGTTCGTGCAGGTCGTGCACTACCCGCTCTTTGCCCAAGTGGGCAAAGCGGAGTTCCGCACCTTCCACGCCGAGCACTCATCGCGAACCAGCCTTGTGGTGGTCGCCCCGATGATCGTGGAGTTGGTCACCTCGATCTGGCTCGCCTTCGAGCCGCCGACCAGTTCAACCGGCGATCCGCTCACCGCGCTCGCAATAGCCGGAGCGATCCTTGCCCTCGGCACCTGGATCGTCACCTTCGGCGGCGCGGTACCCGCTCATCAGGCGCTCGAGCCAGGGTTCGACTCCGCCATCCACCGCCGCCTGATGCGCTCCAACCTCATCCGCACCATCCTCTGGACCGCCCACGGGGGTGTGGTGGTTGCTCTGCTTGCAAAGGTTTGACCTCCACTCCCTCCTGTGCGCGGTTCATGCCTAACCCTTAGCGGCTAAGCCGCCTTCTCACGCTCATCCCGTTCCCGCTGCACTTGCCTCAGCACCCGCTCGGCGGTGTTCGAATCGACCGGAGAATCTTCGGCTGAGCGCTCTACCGGGCGATCTGCGCGCGGGTCGTCGGAATTTCCGGCGGGCTCGAAGTCCGCAGGCTGGAAGGGCGCCTTCTCGTCCCGCCTGAAGCGGTATGCGAGCGGCGAATACGGGTTGAGGATCTTCTTCCTTCGCACCACCTTGCGCTCTCGCAGGGCGCAGAGCGCCGCCCGCACGCGCGGAAACGGCCAATCCAGCACTCCGGCGATGTTCGCCACGGTCGCAACCTCGTACCGCCGCCCCAGCAGGTGCATCGCACCCACGACCTTGGCGATATCGGGGCGGTCTTTGCGCTCGATCATCTCGACGAACCCCTCCTCGCCGTATCCCATCAGGTCGTCGTCGATCCCCTCACGCAAGCGGTAGACATCGACACCGTGTTGCTTCAGCCGCGGCCAGCGCCTCATACCTTCCTCCCGTTCTTGGGGAAGAAGTCCATGGTGTGGAGCTGGGTGCGCTCGTGCGAGGCCATCAGCTCTGCCGGATCCTCGCAGGCGGCATCGAGGATGCCGTGCTCGAGCTTGCTCACCGCCATCTGCACGTGGGGATCGCTCTCGGCGGCTTTGACTACCGCGCTCAACAGATAGAGCGCTTCGTCGATGGTGAACTCAGGGGTGACTTTGGCCATATGGGCTCCTCTCGTAAGAGATTTCGCGCCAGGCATGCTCGCTGCGCCCGGCAGGGTCGATTGTCTTGCTCCTCGTGCGGCTCGACCCTCTACCGGTGGCCCGTGGTTTGCTGGTCAAAACGCGGCCGGTCGCGGCGAAATCAAGCGCTGCAGATCAATAGTCGAAGCAGAGCGCCGGTTCCTGACAGCGCTTACAAGAATCTCTTGATCAAGCCCTGCTCAGGGAATCCCGAGCGTGATCTCGCATTCGAAGGCCTGATCGGGGCTGCCCGCGCCACCATCACAGAGGTCGCGCATCGGGCCGCCGTACATCGTGTCGGCTCCCCCTCCAGCAAAGATCTTGTCGCGTCCTCCGCCGGTGCTCGGAGTGCTCCCGTGATCGCCCCAGATCGAGTCGTCACCTGCACCGGTGCGAATCAGATCCGCAGCCGACCCCGAGGCCGAACCGGATATCGCGTAGGAATCAGCTGAAACGAAATCTGGACCGCTACCGGTGGTGATCCGGTCGGGCGCGGAGCCTACGGCGTCGCCACTTTCGGTATATGGATCGCTCAACACCATCGCGCCCATGCTGGTGGTCGCGCTGATGGCGTCTTTGCAGGCGCCGCGGGCATCGCCAGTCCGGGTGGTTGCGTCCGCCATGACAACGACGTAGGTCAACTTGACCCGAATGCGGTCACTGCCGCAGCCCACCGCACCGGTTTGACCGGCGCCATCTCCGAACACAAGCGCAACCGCTGGATCATCCGAAGCGCTGGAGCTGATCTTGTCGGCAGCTCCGCCCTGTGCGATGCCTGAGCCGGCGGCTGAATCGCCGTAGATCTCGCCGCCACCCACGCCGCCGCGAATGGTGTCGGGCGCTGCGCCAGAAACCCGAGACGCCGTTTGCGAGGCGTTGTCGCCGATGAGAATGTCTGACGCAGGGGAGGAGCCCTCATCGCCACCGAAGATGTTGTCCTTGCCGGCGCGGGCGGTCAGCGGATCCGTTGGGCCATCCGTAGCGACATCGCCTACCACGTGATCACTACCCGCGCCGCCGTCGAGCAGGTCGTTTCCGGTCTCGCCCAAGATGTAATCATCGCCCTCGCCGCCATAGGCCTGGTCTCTGCCGGATCCGGCACAGATCGTGTCTGCGCCGCCGAGCCCACGAATCACATCGTTTCCTGGCCCCGCCACGATCACATCGTCGCCTGGAGTACCCACGATGGTCTGCGATCCCGCACCGCGCACGATCGTGGCCGAATCGCCGAGGCAATCAGGCGGAAGGGCAAATGCACTGGTGCTGCCGAGGATGAGCAGGAGACCCGCTGCTGCTGCAGCGGAAGATAGGGCCACCGCTCGCTTGATCTGATTGGTCGATGCGTGTGTCATTTGATCCTTTCCGAAGATGGTTTACGCAGGCCCTGTTTAGGGGATCCCGATGGTGATCTCACATGCGAACGCCTGATCGGGGCTGCCCGCGCCACCATCACAGAGGTCTCTCAGTGGCCCGCCGTACATCGTGTCGGCTCCCCCTCCAGCAAAGATCTTGTCGCGACCTCCGCCGGTATCGCCAACGTCGGGGTGATCGCTGTGGACGACATCGTCTCCACCGCGCGAGCGGATCAGATCAGCTGCGCTGCCGTTGGCTACACCTCCGCTCGAGATGCTGTCGGCGAAGATCACGTCGGGGCCGTTTCCGGTGATGATGCGGTCAGGGGCGCTCCCACTGGCCGTCCCCGCCCCTGTGACCGAATCCGCGTACACCGTATTGGCGCTGCTGCCGCTGATCTCGATCTCGTCTCTGGCGGCACCCGATACACCAATGGTCCCAGCGAGATCCGAGAAGATGAGCACAGACCCACCACTACTGGTGCCGGAGATAGTGTCCTTGCCGGCTTTCTGACTGGTGCCGCTGGCCGAGTACGCATCCGCGTAGACCGTGGACGAGTCCCTGACCTTGATCACATCGTCTCCTCCGCCCACGGCGTTCCCGGTACCAGAGGCCCGGGCATCCGCGAACACGACCACGCCTGCAGAGCCTCCGCTGATGCGATCGTCACCTCCGCCGCTGGCCTGTCCGGATCCGCTCGAAGCCGCATCGGCATAGATCACCCCCGACTGGCGCATGCTGACTGTGTCGTTGGCGCCACCCGATGCCGCGCCGCCGGTGGAGTAGCCGTCACCGAAGATCGTCCCGGCAGCCAGGCCGTTGATCTGATCTCGCCCTGCGCCGACGGTTGTACCCGCCGAGTAGCCGTCGCCGAAGACCGCGCCTGCGCCACCCCCGCTGCGGAAGACGTCCTTTCCGCCACCCCTGGAGGGGCCGGAGCCAGAGTGATAAGAATCTAGGAAGACAGTTGCCGCGCCATCGTTTTTCGGTCTCAGGATCCGGTCGTTCCCCACGCCGACGACAGGGACCGATCCACCCGCGTAGTTATCGGCGAATACGCTGATGGTGCCGGTGCCAGCCGCCTGGCTGAAGAGGTCATCTCCCCCCTTGCCGGCTGCAACGCCAGTGCTCGAGTAGGCGTCGAGGAACAGCGTTTGTGAAGCGTCGCCGTTGGTGGCAGTGACCACATCCGGTGCGTTGCCGCGGGCGGTCGCTCCGTTGGCGTCGGCGAACACGGTGCCGGTGCTCTTGAGCAGGACCGTGTCGGAGGAGGCGCCCGATGCGACACCGTTCGGTGAGTGAGTGTCAGCGAAGATCGTGGCCGTTCCGGTGAAGGTGATCTTGTCCTCGCCGCTTCCCTTGGCAGTACCTGAGCTGAGCGCGGAGGAATCAGCAAACACGACCCCGCCCGCCGACCTGATGATGTCGCGGGCACCGCCGGTAGCGCCCGCGGTCCCGACCGCGTCTCCATAGACCGCCGAGCTGCTGCTTGCCGAGATTCGGTCGGTGGCGGCACCGATCGCCTTCGCACCATTGGCAGCGCTGTCTGCGTAAACGGATCCTCCGCCCGGTCCGAGGGTGATCTTGTCGGCAGCAGCGCCGATAGCGTTTTGGCCGACCACCTGGTGGTCCCCGCGCAACAGGTCCGAGACAGGAGACCCGCCCTCGCTGCCACCGAGGAGGATGTCGCGACCCGCGCGGATACGCACCGGTCCTGAGGGGAGCGTCTCGTGCATGTCACCCGTCAAATCGTCAACTCCGGCGCCACCATCGAGGTAGTCGTTGCCTTGCTGGCCGATCAACGTGTCGTCTCCCTCTCCACCGAAGACTCGATCGTTGCCGAGTCCGGCGCAGACCTTGTCACCGCCACCGAGCCCTCTGATCACATCGTCGCCGCCTCGGGCGACGATCACATCTACTCCCGCGGTGCCGTTGATCGTCTGAGAGGCGTTGGTGCCTACGATCGTCGCGGCAACGCCATCGCATTCCACTGCAGCGTGAGCGGGAGCGGCGGTTAGACCCAGACAGATGAGAGCAGCGGCCAGAGCTGCTCCGAGAATTCCGTTGCGCCGGTCAAACGTGGTGATCTCGGTCATCTAGTCCGCTCCTCGCATTGGTGGTGATCAGGGAATCCTGATCCGTATTTCACAGGCTGTCTGGGTGTCCGGACTGCCGGTGCCTCCATCGCAGAGGTCGCGCAGGGGGCCTCCGTCGAGGAAGTCGATTCCCGCCTCGCCGTAGATCTTGTCCCGGCCAGCGCCTGAATCGCCTGCGCCCGGGTGATCACCCCGCAGGTCATCGTCGCCTGGACCTCCTCTGATCAGATCAGATCCGCTGCCGGTCGCGATCCCGAGATCCGAGAACGAATCACCCGAGACGAAGTCCGGGCCGCCCCCGGTCAGGACCGTGTCCGATCCCGAGAGCAACGCATTGCCGTTCAGCGCGAGAGAGTCGGCGTACACCTTGTCGCGTGTTCCGCCGCCCCGGATGAAGTCACGACCGCCGCCTCGCGCGGTGCCGCTGGCTCGCGAGTCGCCGATTACCTCACGGTCACCTGGCGGAGTTCCTCCCACCACGATCTTGTCCTTCCCGCCCCCTGTCGCATCGCCGCCAGCCGAGACCGAATCGCCTATGGCGGTTCCGCCGCTCATCGCCTTGATCGAGTCGTTGCCGCCTCCAGTGACGGTTGCCCCGGTAGCGGTAGAGACGCTGTCGCCGACCGCTCCGCCCGTACCTGCGACCGAGATGGTGTCGCTTGCGCCACCGCGAACCGTTGTCTCTCCCCAAGAGTCGCCGGTGACAGAAGCGTTGGTGCCGAATGCGTTGAACGCGGTGATCTTGTCAGGTCCGCCACCGATCGTGCTGCCTCCGAATCCACGGCTGTCGCCGACCATGAAAACCGCGTTCGTCTTGATCAGATCCTTGCCGCCGCCAGAGGCATTGCCGTCGCTCCCGGAGTCACCAGCGATGAAGACGGCCCCACCCGGGCCTGTGATCGTGTCGTTGCCGCCGCCCGAAGCAGACCCGGTGGGATTGGAGGTCAGCAACGAATCACCCACGAGGGTCGTTGCAACGCCGCTCGCTGTCAGGGTGATCCGATCAGCTGCTCCTCCACTGGCGCTGTTTCCCGTGATGCTCAGGCTGTCACCCACCACATATGCCGCCTCGCCCGTCAGGGTGATCTGATCCGGCGCGGAGGATCGGACGGATGATCCGGAGCCCAGGATCATGCTGTCACCGACCACCGCCTGCGACCCTAATGCCCCCGGGAAGATCCGATCGCGACCGGCCTTGCGAGTCTCGGAACCGGAAGGCAGTCCGAGGAAGTCACCCACAACAAACGCTACCCCGTCGCCGCCTCGAATCACGTCGTCGCCGTTCTCGCCCAGCAAGAAGTCGGCTCCGACTTCGCCGTTGATCTTGTCGCCGCCACCCCCACCGCAGATCGTGTCTTCACCGTCGCCGCCGTTGATGGTGTCGCTGCCACCAAGCGCCTGGATCACGTCGTCGCCCGGCGTGCCGTTGAGGGTCTCACTGGCAGGAGTTCCCTGGATGGTGGGAGTGAGTCCGGCACAGGAGACGAGCACCAGCCGCGGGTTGGTGCGGCTTCGTGTCTCAGCTGCGAATTCGGCCTGCGGGCCGACTGGCAGCTCGAGTGGCTTGCTCATCAGCGTTCGGAGTTCGTGGTCCGAGAGCGATGGGAAGCCCGCAGCACCGGCGCTACTGGCCGCAATCGAGGTAATCAGGCAGCCGACAGTGAGGGTGGCAACCGCCGCCCTCCGGCGCTTCGCTGGGCTCCTCCGAAAAGCCATCATCGAAGAGATTAACCACTCATCTGACCGGAAGTAGCGCTTTCCTCCAGATCTTCACCACATGAGGTTGAGGCCACACGGCCGCACCGCCCCCGCTTCTCAGCCACTGCGATACTCACGCGCTATGGCCAGACGCGGCACCAGCAAGAACATCTCGACCACAGGCCTCGCCCCTGCCTCCAAAGACCCTCGGGTCAGCCCGTACGAACTCTTCTACGACCTAGTCTTCGCCGCAGCTGTCCTGGGGCTTTCGCTCGACTACGGCAAAGGCCCGGATTTCGGCACGTTGGCGCTGGTAACAGGCGCGTTCGTCTTCATCTGGTGGGTCTGGCAGGAGACGGTGCTCTTCACCAACCGCTACGGCGATCCCTTGCGACCGATCGACTGGAGCAGGAATCGGAATCAGGTGGTCAGAGGCCTGACCATCCGCTGGGCCTGCCTTCTGCAGATGATCGCGATCGTCGGGGTGGCGTTGTTCGAACCAGACGATCTCGCGCTTGCGGGACTCCAGATCAGCTTTCCGTCTGCATGTGCATTCGCGCTCGTGATGCTTCTACTGATGCGCGAGTTCGGCGCCTTCCAGCGCCCAAGTCTTCGCTCCTACGCACGCAAGCACCGCCCCTGGACCATCCTTGCGATCGTTCTCTTTCTGCTCAGCGAGTGGTTCGCTGCTCCTGCCAGCAGGTACCTCTGGGCTGCCGGGCTGGCGGCGGTAATCATCCCCGGGATATTCCTCATCTCACGCGACCAAGTGCTCTCGAACGCGCGTCAGGCCCATCACCTGTCCGAGAGGCTGATGCTCTTCATCTTGATCATCAGCGGTGACTTCTTCTTGAAAGCGATCGTCTACCTGCACGCCGGTGACTCGACCGAGTTCAACATCCTGCAGCTGGTCTTCGTCAGCTTCATCGTCTTCTCGGTCTTCAGGCTCTATCTGGCTCGGGTCGCCAGCCATACCGCGCCGCGCAGCCGCGGCAAGCTGCTCGCGTGGCTGCTGCTGCACCTGGTTGCAGACTTCGGGGTCCTCGTCTCGGCTACCGGGATGATCCAGTACGTAACTCCTTCGGTAGGGATCACCGATGTCACCCAGCACCTGCTGATCGCCGGCGGAAGCATCGTGGTGACTCTGATCTGCTTTGCAGTGCTCGACCGGATAGGTGGCGGAGATGTAGTCAGGGAGCGCGCCCGCAACCTGGTTGCCGTGGCGACCCTCATAGCCGTGGCAACGGTCGCGGTTGCCTACCTCACGCCGACCGATTGGCGCATTGGAATGGGCACGATCGCGCTGATCCTCGTCGTCTACACGACAGGCACGACCATTCGCGACACCCGTTTGACTGCTGCGCTCTCCGAAGTGTCGAAAAAGACCAGAAGCTCGGCCTGAGCCCGACCTCGACCTGTCGCAGGCTTGCGGGACGACCCGTGCAAGCCCGTTCCCAGTAAGACGACAAACTCAATCAACAATGCTATAAATACCGACTCTCTCGCTAATGGAACTCGATGCTTGGATAACTGCAGCGGTCGTGGTCGGCATGCTCGTCGGCCTCGCCTTCGACCGTATCTCCCCGGCGGCGGTCGTGCTGACCGCCACGGTCAGCCTGCTCGTGCTCGGCGTGATCGACCAAGAGCAGGCCTTTGCTGGCTTCGGTAACGCGGCCCCACTCACAGTCGCCGCCCTCTACGTGCTGGCCTACGGTGCCGACAAGACGGGTGTTCTCACTCCAATCGTCAACCGCCTGCTCGGAAAGAAGGGTGAGGTAAGCACCCTCTCCCTCGCTCGCCTCAACCTCCCCACCGCGGGCGTCTCTGCCTTCATCAACAACACCCCGCTGGTCGCGATGCTCATAGGCCAGGTCACCTCGTGGTGCAACCGCCGAGGGGTATCTCCTTCCAAGCTGCTGCTGCCGATCTCCTACGCAGCGATCCTCGGCGGGACCCTCACCGTGATCGGTACCTCGACCAACATCACCGCCTCGGGCCTGCTGCAGGAATCAGGACGCGACCCGATCGGTCTGTTCGAGATCACCAAGGTCAGCTTGATCCCCTCGCTGGTTGGACTGCTGGTGCTGATCTTCATAGTGCCGCGACTCATCCCCAACCGAAAAGGTGCGCTGGAAGAGTTCACCGACGAGATGCGCGACTTCTCGGTCTTGATGACGGTCAAACCAGGCGGACCTATGGACGGAGTCACCGTGGCCGATGCCGGACTGCGACACCTCAACGGGATCTATCTGGTCGAGATCGAACGCAACGGGACCCTCCAGCCAGCCGTCTCTCCCTCACGAACCCTGCGCGGAGGCGACAGGCTCACCTTCGTCGGCGAGTCGAGCGCGATCATCGACTTTCAACGCACGCCGGGGTTGGAATCGGCCGAAACCGAGCACATGCTCGAGATCGACAGCCCCGAGCACACCTTCTACGAAGCGGTCGTCGGCAACGACTCGCGCCTGCTCGGCCGGACCCTCGAGGAGATCAGCTTCCGCGCTCGGTATCAGGCTGCGGTGGTTGCGATCCATCGCTCGAGCGGCCGAATAGACCGCCAACTCGGCCAGGTCGAGCTCCACGCCGGAGACACCCTCATCCTGCTTGCCGGACCTGACTTTCGCGCCAACTCGCGCCGAGGGAGGGACTTCCTCA
>JBEIRY010000072.1:0-7756 GCA_040375675.1 Thermoleophilales bacterium
GTCGATCGTCTCCAACACCAGGGTGGACATCGTCGCCCGTGGCGTGATCAAGGCCTGCCTCGAACTCGACAAGGACCCGGCCGAGACGATCGCGATCTTCCGTATACCGGGAGCTTGGGAAGAGGAAGGCTTCAAGATCCTGGACAAGTATGGAGTCGAGTACTGCGATCGCTCGGTATCGATGTGGGAGGCAGCGGGTCGCGCGGTGGCAAAGATCCAAGGGGCAACTGACTGAAATGTCGATCCTGCTCGACAAGGACTTCACCTTCATCGTCCAGGGAATCACCGGGCGCGAAGCAGTCAACCTGACACGCGAGTGTCTCGACTACGGCTCGAAGGTCGTGGGCGGGGTAACGCCAGGGCGCAAGGGTCGCGAGGTCCACGGCGTACCCGTATTCGACACGGTCGAGCAGGCGGTCGAGAACCATGGCTCTCCCGTTGACGGCTCGGTCGTCACAGTTCCACCGGCATTCACCAAGGACGCCGTCTTCGAAGCGCTCGAAGGCGGCATCAAGCTGATCGTGATCGTGACTGAGCGAATCCCACGCGGCGATGTGGCCGAGATGGTCGAGCTGGCTGATTCCAAGGGCGCGCGGATCATCGGTCCCAATTGCCTCGGCCTGATCGTGCCCGAGGTCTGCAAGATGGGCGGAATCGGCGGTCCGGCAAAGGACGCAGCAAAGGCCTACGCCCCGGGATCAGTCGGAGTGATGTCTAGGTCAGGTGGAATGACAACCGAGATCTCCTCTTCGCTTACCGCAGCGGGACTTGGCGTCAGCACCGCAATCTCTATCGGAGGCGACGCGATCATCGGATCGACCTATGCCGAGTTGATGCCCTTCTTCGAAGCCGACGAGCAGACCAAGGCAATCGTGATCTACACCGAGCCCGGGGGCCGCATGGAGGCCCAGCTCTCAGAGTGGGTAAAGGAGAACAACTCCCGACTGCCCATCGTGGCGTTTATGGCCGGCAAGTTCATGGACGACGAGGAAATGAAGGGGATGAGCTTCGGTCACGCTGGGACGATCGTCGAGGGAGCAGAAGACACCGCAACCCAGAAGATCGCAAGGCTCGAGGCGGCCGGGATCAAGGTCGTCGAGCGGATCGACGAGATCCCTGATGCCGTAGCCGAAAGGATCGGTGGCTGATCGTGAGCGGCAAAGAGATATACGGCGTTTTCATCGAGGTGACGATCGACGAAGCCGTCGCCGCAGATGCCGAGGTAGCAGCCAAGCTCGAAGAGGTCTGTCCGGTGGACATCTTCTCCGTCGTAGACGGCAAGGCAACTGTGGTAGCTGAAAACACGGATGAGTGCGTGCTCTGCGGCCTCTGTATCGAAGCCGCCCCAAGCGGCGGCGTGACCGTCCGCAAGCTCTACGACGACACGACTCTCTAGAGGCCTCCGCCCCATCAGCGCCTGCCGTTTCTAGGCTGCGTTAGTCAAACTGAGGGCGATGAACTTCATCAACGATGTAGTCGAGTCATTTCCCTCTGCCAGGAAGGCTGTGATCGCAGTAGACCGGCAAGGGAACCTGCGCAACTGGCATTTCGGCGAGCTCTTCGCAATGAGCGCTGGCCTCTCTGGAGCGATGGTCGCGCGGGGCGTCAAACGCGGGGATGTGGTGATGACCCTCTGCGGCAGCAGGATCGAATGGGTCCTGACAATGCTCGCCTGCTTCCGCATGGGTGCCGTAGTCATGCCATGTAACCCCCAACTGCGTAAAGACGACCTCTCTTACCGAGTGGGTGCCGCCAACCCTTCTCTGTGCGTAGGTGACGAAGAGCTCTTGCCCGAGCTCCCCAACGGTGTCCCCCACTTCGATCTGGCTGACCTCGCGACGATCTTCGACGAGGACCGGCCCCAGGAACCCCCCGCGGTGGCCGAGGACCTCTCGCCCGACGACCCCGCGGCGATCATCTTCACCTCTGGCACCACAGGCGAGCCGCGAGGAGTTCTCTACTCACAGCGCTACCTCGCCGGTCAGAAATTGCAGGCCGAGCATTGGTTTGGTGCTCACGAAGGCGAAGTTGCCTGGTGCACCGCAGCGCCGGGTTGGTCGAAGAGCACCCGCAACTGCTTCATCGCTCCCTGGCTGGGCGGCGCGACCGCGGTGATCCACGACGACCGCTTTGATCCGGCGCAGAGACTCGATCTGATCGAAAAACTCGGAGTGAATGTCCTCTGCCAGGCGCCGACCGAGTACCGGATCATCGCGCGGCGCACGGGCTTGCGGCCACTGCCGACCATCCGGAGAATGGTCACCGCCGGGGAGCCGATCAATCCGGAGATCGTTGCCGAGTTCCGTAATGCAGTCGGCGTTGGCCCAGCCGATGGATACGGTCAAACCGAAACCGGGCACTTGACCGGAATGCCTGTCGGCGAGGACGATCCTGCTCGCGACGGGGCAATGGGCAAGCCCCTCCCCGGTATCGAGACGAGACTGAACGACGGAGTGCTCGAGGTGCGCCCAGAAACCGTGCCCACCTTCTTCGCCCATTACCTCGACTCAAAACCCTTCAGCGGTGACTGGTGGCATACGGGGGATCGGGTCCGCGAAGATGAAGACGGCTACCTCTGGTTCGAGAGCCGTGATGACGACCTGATCATCTCGGCGGGATACCGAATCGGCCCGTTCGAAGTCGAATCCGCCTTGATCGAACACCCTTCGGTTGCCGAAGCAGCAGTGGTCGGATCACCTGACCCCGAACGCGGATCGATAGTGAAGGCGTTCGTGGTGCTGCGAGAGGGAGAGTCGGGAGAAGAGCTCGTAACTGCTCTCCAGGATCACGTGAAGACGGTCACTGCTCCCTACAAGTACCCACGCGAGATCGAGTTCATGACTGAATTGCCGAAAACCCCCAGCGGGAAGATCCGGCGAACAGAGCTTCGCGGAGACTGAACGGGTGGACCGAGCCGACGAAGCGCACCGTCTCGAAAACGTTGGCCGAGAGCGCGCTGCAATGCGCGAGATCTTCATCACAACGCTCTGCGGTCTGCTCTCGATAGGTGCCCTACTCCCCGTTCTGCCCATCTACGTAACAGAGGAACTGGGCCTCGGCAACGTAAGCGTCGGGTTCGTGATCGGTGCATACGCTCTGACCGGGATCGCATTCAGACCGATTGCCGGCTGGCTAGCCGACCACCGAGGCAGGAGGTTGGTGGTAATCATCGGGTCGCTCACAACCGCCGTCGCGGGCACGTTCCTATTCCTCCCCCTCGGGTTTGCCTCGCTGGTCGCCTCGCGTCTGCTGCTTGGTGCCGGCGAGGGCGCAGTCTTCACCGCTGGATCAGCTTGGGTGGTTGACCTTGCGCCTCCTGCGCGCAGAGCCAGGCTTGTGGGCCTCTACGGTCTCTCTGTCTGGACCGGCCTCAGCATCGGGCCGCTAATAGGTCAGACCCTCTTTCAAGTAGGTGGATTCAATCTCGTCTGGGCATTCGCGATCGCCGGGCCCTTGTTTGCCGCGGTCTTTGCGAGCCGCATTCCCGACCCCTTCGAGCCAAAGCATGTCGAGGGTCAACGCAGAAAACTGATCGCCCGCGAGGCACTCGGCCCTGGAACAGCGATGGCGCTGGCCTCGGTTGGCTATGCGGCAATCGCCTCCTTCATCGTCTTGCACCTGAGAGCCCAGGGAGTCGGGCATGGCGCCTTGGTCTTCTCGACCTTCGCAGCTGCGCTGGTGATCACCCGCGTAATTGCAGGCGGCCTCCCCGACAAGATCGGACCGCGTCATGTCGCGGCTGTTGCTGCGGTGCTCGAAGCTGCCGGACTTGCACTCATTGCCCTCGGAGGAGGACTGGCAAGCGATGTGGCAGGTGCGGTAATCATGGGAACCGCGTACTCGGTTCTATACCCCTCCCTTTCGCTGATCGTGATCGAGCGCGTGCCACCATCTCGACGAGGCGCGGCGCTCGGCACCTTCACAGGTGCATTCGACTTCGGAGTTGGTATTGGCGCCCCCTTGGTGGGAGCGGTCTCGGCGCTGACCGATTACTCAGGTGGCTTTCTCTTCGCGGCCATTCTTGCCTTGCTGCCCGCCTTCGCCTACCTCTTCGCGATAGCCCGGCACAGGCCGGGGGTAGCCTGAGTAGATGCCCAACCGCCTCGCCGGGGAAACCAGCCCCTACCTGCAGCAGCACAAGGACAATCCAGTCGACTGGTGGCCGTGGTGTGAAGAGGCTCTCGAGCTGGCCAAGAGAGAGGATCGCCCGATCCTGCTCTCGATCGGCTACTCAGCCTGCCACTGGTGCCATGTGATGGAACACGAATCGTTCGAGAATCCCGCTACCGCAGAGGAGATGAACCGGGACTTCGTCTGCATCAAAGTCGATCGCGAGGAGCGCCCGGATGTCGATGCGATCTACATGGAGGCCGTTCAGGCGATGACCGGCCAAGGGGGATGGCCTCTGACGGCATTCTGCGACCCCAGCGGCGTCCCCTTCTACGGAGGCACCTACTTCCCACCGGAAGCGCGCCAGGGAATGCCCAGCTTTCGACAAGTGCTGGCAGCTGTGGCAGAGGGCTTTCGCGACCGGAGAGAAGAAATAGATGCCTCGGCCGGAGAGATACGTGACCGCCTGGCCATTACCTCCCAACTCGCCGATACGGGTGAGCAGATCCCCGCCAGCGTGGCCGAAAGGGCCGAAGCGGCCTTGTTGGAGTCGGCTGACCGTCAATTCGGCGGCTTCGGGGGCTCTCCCAAATTTCCACCTGCGAGCGTCCTCGAATTCCTCCTCGGCCGCGACGAGACCGAGGTCACAGCGCAAACACTCGACGCGATGCTCTGCGGTGGCATTTGCGATCAACTGGCCGGTGGTTTTGCCCGCTATACGGTCGATCAGCGCTGGCTGGTGCCCCACTTCGAGAAGATGCTCTACGACAACGCCCTGCTCGCCAAGTGCTACTTGGCCGGCTGGAAGGCGACCGGCAACGAATCCTGGCGAACAACGGTGCGTCGCACGCTCAACTGGGCGCTGACCGAGATGCGCGGCGAAGAAGGCGGTTTCTACTCGGCGCTCGATGCCGACTCGGAAGGGCAAGAGGGTGTTTTCTACATCTGGTCAGAAGACGAGATGCGAGATGTCCTCTCCGGTGGAGGGTTGACCGAATCCGAGCTCGAACAGGTCCTCGGCTACTGGGGAGTCAGCGCAAGCGGAAACTTCGAGGGCCAGAATATCCTGCACATTGCCGCGGGCCCAAGCGCTTCCCCGCCGGAGTCACTCGATCGGGCACGAGAGCTGCTGCTGGTGGCGCGTGCAACTCGCGTCAGACCTGGACTGGACGACAAGCGCCTCTGCTCCTGGAATGCGCTGATGATCTCGGCCCTGTCCCAGGCGGGAGCTGCGTTCGAAGACGAGACTTACCTGCTGGCCGCGATCGGCAGCGCCAGATTCATTCTCGGACAGATGCGCACCGACGAGGGGCGCCTGCTCCGAACCTGGAAGGACGGTCGCGCATCACTCAACGCATACCTCGAGGACTACGCCTTTCTGGTCGAGGCTCTGCTCGATCTGTACGCGGCAACACTCGACCCGGAGTGGTTTACCGAGGCCGAGGCGCTTGCCCGTTCCATGATCGAACACTTCGAAGACTCGGAGCGGGGGGGCTTCTTCACCACCTCGCATGATCACGAGCAACTACTGGTTCGTCGCAAAGACCTCGACGACCACCCCATCCCCTCTGCGACTTCCTCGGCAGCACTCGGGCTGCTCAGGCTCTCACTCCTCACCGGCAACGACGAGTATCGGCGCTCTGCGCTGCGCTCGATCTCTCCTCTCGCCGAGATTGCAGCCGCAAACCCGAGCGGATTCGGTCACCTCCTGCAAGCGATCGCTCTGGCAACTGCTGCAACCGTGCGCCAGCTCGCCATCGTCTACCCCTCCGAGAATACGAACGAGCTCTTCCCCGGTGGCGAAGTAGCCACCTTCGCAGCGACCAGGCCGTTGATCCACACTGTGGTCGGAGGCGGACCGGAAGGCGTGAGCGAACCACAGTTGCTCGCCGGAAGGACCTGCCTCGAACAGATGCCAACCGCATACCTATGCGAGCACTTCTCGTGCCGGGAGCCGGTAAACCGGCCCGAGGCGCTAGAGCATCAACTGATCCGCGACTGACCCTCGTCCGCGAGCGCCGATAATTTGGCGGAATGCTCGGCGCGGCATTATTCGGCGGTCTCGCAGCTACCTCTCTGCTCTTTGGAGCCGCACTTGGCCTGACCGGGAAGGTCAGCAACCGCGTAATGGGTTTGATCATGGCATTCGGGGCGGGAACCTTGATCAGCGCCCTGGCCTTCGAGCTGACAGACGAAGCGTTCAACCTGGGCGGAGGTGATGCGGTCGCCATCGGTCTGGCACTTGGCGCACTCACCTACTTCGCCGGCGATGAGCTTATTTCGCGTTCAGGGGAAACGAGAAGGAGCCGCAGGCGAAGTGGAAAACCTGACGCGGCTCAGGGTCCGAAGGCGCTGCTCCTCGGGGCTGTACTCGACGGCATCCCTGAGTCGGTAGTGATCGGAATCAGCCTGCTGCACGGTGAGGGAGTGAGCATCCCGATCATCGCTGCGGTATTCCTGTCGAACTTCCCTGAGGCGCTCAGTTCCGCCCAAGGAATGCGGGGAGCAGGCCACTCTCCGCTCAAGATCATCGGTGTCTGGATCGTCGTGGTAGGGGTATCCGCACTGGCAGCAGGAATTGGCTACGGCGTGCTGGGCGGTGCCTCTGACAATACGGTTGCCTTGATCCTTGCCTTCGCCGGTGGTGCAGTGCTCACGATGCTCGCTGACACGATGATGCCGGAGGCATTCAGCTACGGCCACCGGGCCACCGGGCTGCTCACGGTGCTGGGCTTTGCGACGGCATACCTGCTCTCTGCTGTCACCTGAGCGGCCGACTAGAGAATCGGGAGGAACTGCTCGATCTCGTATGGAGTGACCCGGACGCGATAGTCGTCCCACTCCTTGCGCTTGATCTCGATGAAGCGGTTGTAGGCGTGTTCGCCCAACACCCGAAGAACGAGTTCGGAATCCGCAGCCACCTCGATCGCCTCGCCTAGAGTTGAAGGCAGCTGCTCGATCCCCTCTCGATGCCTCTCCTCAGGCGTAAGGTGATAGAGGTTCTGCTCCATCGGCTCTGGCAGCTCATAGCCCTTCTCGATCCCCTCGAGACCGGCATGGAGCATCCCCGCAAAACACAGATAGGGGTTGCATGCCGGGTCGGGGCAGCGAAGCTCAACTCTGGTGGCCTCTTCCTTGCCGGGGTGGTAGAGCGGCACCCTGATCAGCGCCGAGCGATTACGTCGTGACCAAGCGAGGTAGACAGGTGCCTCATAACCCGGCACCAGACGCTTGTAGGAGTTGACCCACTGGGCAAAGAGCGGGGAGATCTCTCTCGCGTGCCGGAGCTGACCGGCGATGAACGACTTCGCTGTGTCTGAGAGGTAGTACTGATCATCGGCGTCGTAGAAGGCGTTACGCCCGTCGCGCGCTAGGGACTGATGAACGTGCATGCCCGAGCCGTTCTCTCCCTGCAGCGGCTTGGGCATGAAGGTCGCATGCCAGCCGTACTTCATCGCGTACTCCTTGACCGTGATCCGGTAGGTCATGCAGTCGTCGGCCATCGAGAGCGCGTCCTTGTATCGCATGTCCACCTCGTGTTGTGAAGGGCCAACCTCGTGATGCGTGTACTCGACGTGAATACCGAGCTGTTCGAGTGCAAGAACGGTCTCGCGGCGCACATCCGAGCCGGCGTCGAGGGTCGTCA
>JBEIRY010000118.1:0-1853 GCA_040375675.1 Thermoleophilales bacterium
TCATCGGACTGATTCGCGCGCTCGCCCCGTTCATCGCCGGAACCAGCAAGATGCGCTACGGCGCGTTCGCGCCTTACTCGATCCTCGGCACCGGCATCTGGGCAACGATTCTGGTCCTGGTCGGCTATTTCGCTTCGCAGAACATCGGTGCCGCGTCTGCGATCGTCGGCAGGACGCTGATCGGCTTTGGGATCCTGGTCGGCATTGCCGTTGGCGTGAGCTTCCTCTTTCGCTGGTTCAGCAAGCCAGCGAATCGCCGCAAGGCCGTGAAGGAGATGGAGAGCCGTCCATGGCTTCGACCGCTGGTCGTACTGGTCCGGCGATTCGAACCACAGCTTTCTTTCATCAGGGACCGACTCACTCCCGGCGATGGCGTGGGGCTCGAGCTGACTACGTTGCTTGCCACCGCTTCGGTGGCCCTCTTCGTGTTGATCGCTTACTGGACGATCGTCGCGGCCGACCCTGGTCCGACTCCGGGCGACACCACCGCCTACGACATCTCGAAGAGCATCGAAGCTGGTTGGTTGACCTCGATTGCGAAGGCACTTACGATCCTCGGCTCGCTCGAGGTAACTCTTGCCCTTGCGCTGATCGCCGGAATCGCCCTGCTTGCGATGGGTCACAGGATCGAGTTCATCGTGCTGGCTGTCGGTATCGCGGTCAGCTTCCTCCTGGTACCCGAGATCAAGGATTGGGTACAGCGTCCGCGCCCTCCTGACCCGCTGGTCGAGGCGAAGGGATGGTCGTTTCCGAGTGGTCACGCCACTCACTCCGTGATCTACACCTGGCTTGCCGTGACCGTTGCGTTCAGGTTGGTGCCCAAGTACAGCCACAGGACCGTCGTGATCTTCGCCGGTATCGCGGTTACCGCAGTAGTGGGACTTACCAGGGTCTATCTCAGGGCGCATTGGTTGAGTGATGTCAGCTCGGGCTGGGCGTTGTGCGTCGCTGCTCTTACGATTGCCGGTGCCTTCGCGCTAGTTGCATCCCATATCCGCGACAATGGAAAAGCAAATGGAAACCGCACGAACACTCGCTGACACCCTTCCGCTGGCCATCGCGCCCGAGTTCCTCTTCTTCGGTATAGCCGGCCTAATCTCGCTGGTCGCGTTTGGCTTCTTGATTCTCGCTCCGGCGCTCGGCTCATACGGCCGCCCCTGGGAGAAGGCGGCAGCGGGCTTTCTCAGCCTCTTCGTGCTGGCCGCGCTGGTGATGATCGGCATCGCTCTAGGTGCGGTCGTCGTCTACTACTGGAACGACATCAGCGGCGCACTCGGCCTCTAGGAAAGCCGATGGCGCGAGATCAGGCCCAATCCAGGTCCGCCGAAGCGGAGGTAGCTGCCGATCTTGCTGCGCTTTCAGAGGGGATCGAGGCCGGCGAGGGCTTGCCCACGCTCGTTCGGGCTGCCGCTCGGGCACTCGGGGCGAGTGTTGCGCTGATCGATCGCTCCAGCGCTGTGCTCGCGGTGGCTGCTGCTTCATCTGACGAAGAGAGCAAGTTGCTGGCCGGCGGAGATGATGCGATCTCGGTCGCTCTCGAGGTCGCGGGGGGGCAGGTGGGTGAGCTTCGCATCCGACGCGACGCTGCCGTCGAATCGTCGGGCCTGTCGGAGGCAACCGAGCGGATCGTCTTCAACCTGCTTGCGCTGGAGCTGGAGCGCTCGCGCTCGGGGGACTGGGCAAGCGAGGAGGCGGCCGGTGACTTCGTCAGAGCACTGCTGGTTCGCGACATCACCGACCGGCGTGACATCACTGCTCGCGCGGCCGACCTCGGGGCAGACCTCGGATCGGGCGGGGGAGTGGTGATGTGGAGGGTCCTCCCGTAGGCAGCGCAGAGCGAGGATTGGCGCTCA
>JBEIRY010000115.1:0-2079 GCA_040375675.1 Thermoleophilales bacterium
AGCGCAGCCTTGAAAGAGGCGGATGTCGCACTGGTGATCGGTGTTCCGCTGGACTTCCGCCTCGGATTCGGCGGCGCTTTCGGTGATGAGACGAAGCTGATTCATCTCGACGTCGTACCCATGGATCTCGAGAAGGCGCGTCAGCCCGATCTGGCTTTGGTTGGCGACATTGCTGCTTCTCTGACCGAGATCCGTGAGGCAGCTGGCGCAGGATCTGGCGGAACGAACAAGTGGGTGGACAGCCTGCGCAGTATCGAGACCGAGAAGGTCGCCGAGGAGAGGGAGATGCTCGACGATGAGCGTTCTCCACTGCACCCGATGCGCATCTACCGCGAATTGCTCGACTTCCTCGATCGCGATGCGATCGTGGTCGGCGACGGTGGCGACTTCGTCAGCTTTGCCGGCAGGGTGATGGAGACCTGGCAGCCGGGCTGTTGGATGGACCCCGGGCCGTACGGATGCCTCGGTGCTGGACCCGGGCAGGCGATCGGGGCCAAGCTTGCCCATCCGGACAGGCAGGTCTGCCTGCTCATGGGAGACGGGGCATTCGGGTTTTCCGCGATGGAGTTCGACACGATGGCCCGCCACGGGCTGCCAGTGGTGGCGGTGATGGGCAACAACGGAATCTGGGGACTCGAACACCACCCGATGAAGTTCCTCTACGGGTATTCGCTTGCGGCCGAATTGAGGCCGGAGACCCGTTATGACGAGGTCGTCAGCGCTCTTGGCTGTCACGGCGAGCTCGTGCGCTCGCCGGATGAGTTGCGCCCGGCGCTCGAGCGCGCGTTTGCCTCTGGCAAGCCCGCTCTGGTGAATGTTCTTTGCGACCCGGAGGTGGCTTATCCGCGTCGGGCGAATCTTGCCTGACGACCCTCGTATGTAGGGGTTTCGTTTGAAGTTAGTTGCCGGCAGGTGCTGTGAGGTCGGCATCTATCGATTTGACTGGCCTCATGAAGACTTCACTCGGGACCCGCTGGATCAAGGTTTGGATCTGTGGCGCGATTTCGGCCATCCTGTTCGCGGCGCCCCAGGCGGCCGCTGCGCATGTTCCGGCTGATCAACACCCCGGGGCCGCAGTTGCACTCGGCGACAGCTTCGTATCCGGCGAGGCAGGTCGGTGGCTTGGCAACGCACGGGGCGGCGGTCCATCGGCGAATGGAACCGACCGCTTCTGCATTCCGCGTTGGTGGGGGTGCGAAGTTCGCCCAAGCGGTGTGTATCGGGAGGGCCCGACCGCAACATGCCATCGCTCCGACAGCGCTGCAATCGAGGTGGTGTCGACCCCGTTCACCCGCCGGGTCAACCTGGCTTGTTCTGGTGCACGAGCCCGTGACATCTATCTGTCGGCGGACAGAGGTGGAGCCGTTGGTCTGCCCTCCCAGGTTGATCGGCTGAAGTCGGTCGCAGTGCAACAGCGGGTCACTCTCGTCTTGATCTCTGTCGGGGCCAACGACGTCGGCTTCTCTGACCTGGTGTCGGATTGTGCTGAGGCTTGGTTTTCCCCAAGGCCTGGGGGCTGCAGACGTATCGGCAGCGCGGCGCTTGCGGATCGGCTGGGGTTCCTGCGAAAGCAGGTCGACACGGCACTCGATTCGGTTGTTTCGGCGATGGACGGAGCCGGGTATGGGCGAAGCGACTGGGATTTCGTCGTCCATGGATACGCCTCTCCCCTTCCTGCAGCGGGCCAATATCGCTACCCGGAGTCTTCCGTCCGCAGACTTCTACCGGGGGGTTGTCCCTTTACGGACGCCGATTCAGACTGGGCAGACCGAGTCTTGGCTTCGGTGCTCAATCGTGAGTTGAGGCGTCTCGCTCACGATCACGATGCGAGGTTTTTGGATCTCGCACGCGCTTTCGACGGTCATCACGTCTGTGACGAGGGGGCAGACTTGGTCGGCGAAAACGGGCCATCAGGCGCCAGGGCCGAGTGGTTCCGCTTTCTCGTCCCCTGCTGTAGCGCTGAGAAGCGGGAGTCACTCCACCCCAACGCTTACGGGCAGCGGGCTATCGGCTCATGTCTCGGGTTGTTTCTCGCTCGGCGCACCGGCGACTGGATCTGCAGAAATCGTCCGGGACTAG
>JBEIRY010000113.1:0-2170 GCA_040375675.1 Thermoleophilales bacterium
CCCCTGGTGTGCAAATTTGATGTTTTTCTCTTGATCCCGAGCCACGTCCCCCTCAGAACTAATCTATGGCACAACTCAAGGTGGCAGAACTATTTGCCGGTGTGGGCGGTTTTCGTGAAGCGATGCGCTCGTTGAACGAGAAGGAGGAGATAACCAGCGCGAGGGCTGCCGGGATCATCAATGCGGCGCCAACGCCCTGGATTACGCGAAAGAAGATGATCCACGCCTCGGCGATGCCGCTGTTGGGAGTGAACCCGCAAAAGGCCGAGGCGACGACGAAGGTGATCACGCCGATCGTGACCATGCGGGTGTGGCCGAGGGTGTCGCTCAAGCGCCCACCCAACGCGAACGAGGCGGCAAGCGCCAGCAGATAGCCGTTGATCACCCACTGCAGGCCGGTGTCTGTGAGGTTGAGATCGCCCTGGAGATCAGGTGCTGCGATCGAGACGATCGTCATGTCGATGAAGGTCATCCCGACGGCAAAGATCATCGCCGCCAGCACCCAGTTGCCGGAGCGCTGCTTTTTGGCAGGGATCTTGGCCATCAGGCGTGGAGACTACAGGCGGGTCAGGAGGTCGCTCGTGCGAGCTCAGCGGACGCGGCCGGTGAGGGAGATGTCCCCGCCCACCGACTTGACCGCCTTGATGCTGATCCGGCCGCCCTTGCGGAGCGCCGCGATCAGCTTGGGGGTGTAGGCGATCGTCGCCTTCACCGGATTGGTGCCCTGGACGGTGACGGTCTTGGAGCGGGTGAGCGCCGAGGTGCCGACCTTCTTGCCGGTCAGGGTGACGGTGCAGCTGCTCACGAGCGGATCTCCGCATCCAACCTGGAGGATGGCCGAGCGCCTCATCAGCTTGACCGCGGAGAGAGTCGGAGAGGTGAGCGAATCCACGGCGATCCCGTACGGAGAGGCGACTCCCGGGAGGAAGGTCTGGTTCACGCCGGTGCCGTTCACATTTGCGCGACCGATCGCGCCGTCAGTGCGGTTGGTCCAATAGATGTAGGTGCCGTCGCTTGCGACGCCATCCGGGGTCTTGATGCCGGTGATGAAGTCGTTGTCCGGAGTGAGGCCGTTGCCGAACTCCTTCCGGCCGATGCTGCTGGTCTCTCCGTTCCCGTAGTTGCCCCAGAAGAGGTAGTTCGGGGTGACAGCGAGTGAGTTGGCCCCGCTGGTGGATGAGACGTAGTCGTTGGTCGAAGGCGACCCCGTGATCTCTGCGACTCCGATCGGGCCGAGAGCCGAGCTGAGACCCGCGCGCCAATTACCCCAGTAGATCCGCTGCGAGTTGACCGCAACGCCGGCAGTTTGGGCGCCGGCACTGCCGAAGAAGTCAGGGCTGCCTTCGATCCAGTTCGTGATCAGGTTCTCACCGTCTAGATCGACTCGACCAATCGTGTTCGACTGCCAGCCTGCCCAGTAGATGTGGGATGAGTCGACCGCAAGGCCTGCCGGGGCGCCGGAGGTCTGGGTGTAGATGTACTCGGGGTTCGCGCCGGTGCCATCGAGTTTGGCGCGACCGACTGCTGCACCGGATTCGAGCGAATCCGTCCAGTAGATGTGGCCCGAGCCCACTGCCATCGAGTAGATCTGGCTTCCGAGCCCGTTCACGAGGGTCTTGGGGTTGGAGCCGTTGTTCTCGGCCCTCCCTAGGTGGCCGTTCATCGAGGTCCAGTAGATGTAGGCGTCTGCCGCCGGCGCGATGGCGCCGAGCGCGCATACGGCGAGGATCGATGCGAGGGCAAGGCGCAGCTTGCGGGTCATCTAGCCACCCTGACCGTGATCGACTTGGCTCCGCCGGTGGCGGAGTTGGTGGCGGTGACGCTCACGCGCCCTCCCCTGGCGAGAACACGGCGAAGTCTGGGCGAGTAGCGGAGGGAGACAGTGGGCTGCTGGCCCGCGCCTACCGAAAGGGTCCTGGGCACGAGTGCTGCCTTGACCCCCACCTTGTTACCGGTAAGGCGCAGCGAGCAGGCGCTCGCATCACCGCAGCCGACCTTGACCTTGAGCGAGCGCTTGGTGGGCTTGCCGACGCGAGAGATGGTGGGGTAAGGGAGCGAGTCGACCGCCATCCCAACGGGGCCTTCGGCGCCGGTGATGAAGGACTGGTTGGGAGACGTGCCGTCGAGGTTGGCGCGTCCGATGGTGTTGGCGTCGGTGTTGGTCCAGTAG
>JBEIRY010000073.1:0-7457 GCA_040375675.1 Thermoleophilales bacterium
CGCGGCTGTGCGCTTGCCAAGGGGCTCTTGAAGCGCGTCGAGCTCGACGCGGACGGTCACGCTGTACTGGGCACTGGCAGTCATGGCTTCGATGATAGGCAGCCCCGTCGCCTCGCGGCCATAGGATCAAGGAATGGCAACTCCTCGGTCATCTTCGAAATCCGGAAAGAAGAAGTCTCCAGCCAAGTCGAAGGCTGCGAGCAAGGCGAAGCCGAAGAAAGCTGCGGGCGCTGCACACGACGGCGACCTCTTCCTGATCGACGGCAACAGCCTCGCCTACCGGGCCTTCTACGCGCTGCCCGAGTCGATGTCCACCCGCGACGGGCGCCCCACCAACGCTATCTACGGGTTCGCGCTGATGATGGCCAAGGTGCTCGAGGACTTCAAACCCGGTGCCGTGATCGTTGCCTGGGATGCCGGCATGTCCGACAGAGAGAAGATCTATGAGCCTTACAAGGCCCAGCGTCCCCCAAAGCCCGACCTGCTCTCCGAGCAGTGGCCACACCTTCCGGAGCTAACCGAGGCCTTCGGGTTCCTCAACGTGAAGGTTCCTGGATACGAGGCCGATGACGTCCTGGGCACACTCGCCATCAGGGCGATGAAGCAGGGGATACCGGTGACCGTCTTGTCCGGCGACCGCGACGTCTACCAACTCGTATCCGACGGAGTGCGCGTGATGTCCACGACCAAAGGGGTCAGCGAGACGAAGGTCTACGACTCGACGGCGGTGGAGGAGCGCTACGGGGTGCCACCTGAGTTGGTCACGGACCTCATGGGCCTCAGAGGAGACAAGTCCGACAACATCCCCGGGGTTCCCGGGATCGGAGACAAGACGGCTGCGCAGTTACTTGCCGAGTACGGATCGCTCGAGGCGGTACTCGACAACGCCGACAACGTTTCCGGCACGAAGCGGAGCCAAAATCTCAAAGACCACGCCGACGACGCACGTATCTCCAAGCAGTTGGCGACGATCATCACCGACGTCGAGGTCGAGGTGGACTTGAAGCAGTTGATGTCCACCGAGCCAGACCGCAGTGGGCTTGCTGCGATCGCGCAGGAGTTCGAACTGCGCCGGATAGTGGACCGCCTCGGTGCTGCTTTGGGTCCTGGTGAGGTGCCGGAGGTTCCCGATACCGATGAGCGCTTGGAGGTGGTTGAACAAGACGGAGGTCTCTCTGGCCTCGCAAAAGGTGAAGTGGCGATATCGGTTGCACCCTCGGACAAGTCATTTCTCTGGGCCGCCAGCGATGGCAAGAAGGTGGTCCAGGGCGAGGCTGGCTCAGTCGAGGACCTGGTCGCGGAGTTGGGCGATCGGCCCCTGATAGGTCATGACTTGAAGAACCTGGCGGGCGGGTCACGAACCGGGCTGCTCTCGGCCGAAGGGGCAGACGCCTTGGTTCTCCATCACGACACGATGCTCGGGGCGTATCTCCTCGAGCCAGGCAGGCGCTCTTACGACCTCGCTGAAGTTGCTTCGCGTAAGGGGCTGACCGCATCGACTTCGAGCGATGGCGACCCAGATGACGAGGCGCAAATGGAGCTGGGAGCTGAGCCCGCTGCCGACCCCGCCGCCGATGCCCGGTTGATCTGGGAGATCGCCAAGCAGCAGCGAAAGGATCTGGAGAAGGCGGATCTCTTGGGTCTTCTCGAGGACATCGAGATGCCCTTGATCCGAGTGCTGGTCGATATGGAGCGACTGGGCATCAAGCTGGATCCGGCCCGGCTCGAGGAGATCGGCAAGGGCTTCCAGAAGCGCTTGACGAAATTGGAGAAGGCGATCTACAAGGACGCTGGCAGGGAATTCACCATCGGCTCGCCCCAGCAGCTCTCCGAGGTCCTGTTCGAGGAGATGAAGCTGACGCCAGGGAAGAAGGGCAAGACCTACTACTCGACCGACGCCAGCGTTCTGCGAAAGATCCGCGACGAGAGTCCGATCATCGAACGCATCATGGAGTGGCGTGAGCTGAGCAAACTCAAGAGCACCTATCTCGATCCACTCCCTGGGGATATCGACCCCGACGACGGCCGGATCCACACGACCTTCAATCAGGCAGCGACCGCCACGGGCCGCTTGTCCAGTACCAAGCCGAACCTGCAGAACATTCCCATCCGCTCCGACGAAGGAAGACCGATCAGGTCCTGCTTCGTGGCAAGCCGCGGCAGGAGGCTTCTGGCCGCCGACTACGACCAGGTCGAGATGCGCATCTTGGCTGCGGTTGCCGGAGACGAGCAACTGCAGAAGATCTTCAACGACGGCGAAGACGTGCATGCGGCCACCGCAGCGGAGGTGCTGGGGGTCGAGGCGGCGGATGTAGGTCCTGCCGAGCGCTCGAAGGCAAAGATGGTCAACTACGGAATCGCCTACGGCCTTTCCGCTTTTGGGCTGGCGGAGCGGTTGGACATTCCCCAAGACGAGGCTGCGGGCTACATCGAAAGCTACTTCGAGCGCTTTCCGGCGATCGATGCGTACATGAAGGACGCGATCGCCAAAGCTAAGAAGGACGGATACGCATCCACGCTGTTGGGTCGGCGACGACCCATACCCGAGCTACGCTCGGATCGCCCTCAGGTTCGAAGCCAGGGCGAGAGGCTCGCGATCAACATGCCCATTCAGGGGACCTCGGCCGATGTGATCAAGCTGGCGATGATCAATTCCCGCACTGCACTGTCGGAAGGGGGCATGGAGACCAAACTTATCCTGCAGATCCATGACGAACTCCTCTTCGAGGGCCCTACCGACGAGATGGAGGCGGCGGAGAAACTGGTGGAGCGTGAGATGAGCGGTGCGCTCGAACTCAATCCGAGACTCACGGTGGGCGTGGGTGTCGGAGGCGACTGGCTCTCAGCCAAGTAGGCGGCAATCTCAATCTGCCCCAGCAGCAAAACGGGGCGCCATTCGGCGCCCCGTTCTTGAATCTCTTCTGTTCCCCCTGGCTTTTGCCTAGGCGGCGGGGTCAGTGACAGGCGGGACGATCTCGATCTTCCGGAAGGTTGCTCCGGTCGAGTCGAATTCGACTGTCGCTTCGTGAACCACAACACCTACGGCGAGATCGTCAACCGAGCAGAGGTCGCCCTCGTCTCCGTGATGATCGCCATGGTGATGCTCGCCCTCGTCGCCGTCATCGTCTCCATGGCGGTCGCGCTGGCTGCTGGCGGGAGCCGGATCGACCGGCGGTGGGGTGTCATCCCCATCGTCTGCCACCTCACACTCGACGCGCGTGCGATCGGTGACCGTTCCGCTGATCGTTCCACCGGCGTACAACTCGACGGTCAGCTGACCGGTGCTCGAGTCCCAGGCCGAAATTGCTCCGGCATTTTCCTCGACATCGGTTACCCCGTCATTGTCGGTGTCGGCATCACGCGGATTGGTTCCGGCAAGGAACTCGCCGCGGTTGCGGAGACCGTCGGTGTCTTGATCCTTCTTGCGCTGGTCCACCTTGAGCGAGAGCTTGTTCGCTTTCTCCCACTTGTCCGGGATGCGATCCCTGTTTACGTCCTTGGCCGATGCCATCGCTGGAGCGGCGAACGCGACTAGCGCGAGAGCAGAACCCACGATCACTGCCTTGAGCTGAAAACCCTTCATCTGTCTGATTCCTTTCCAGTCGTTTGGGCTTACGCCAGGGGGCGAAGCCCTCTTACATGACTGAAACACGGACTCTCGGCAAAAGTCACGGCAAGATCTTGCGCTGCGAAGACTGATTCAGGGCAGGCGTGGACGATCTAGGCTTCCGTCTTCTCCGCGGCCTTCGCTGTGACCTTCGCTCGAATCCTCGCGATCTCCGCCGCCATCGCCTTTGCCACCACCGCCGCCGCCGGACCCGCCGTGGCCTCCTTCCCCACCACCATCGCCCTTGCCGCCGCCCGAGCCGCCGTGGCCTCCTTCGCCGCCACCGCTGCCGCCGGACCCGCCGTGGCCTCCTTCGCCGCCGCCATCGCCTTTGCCGCCGCCCGAGCCGCCGTGGCCTCCTTCGCCGCCGCCATCGCCTTTGCCACCGCCGCTGCCGCCGGACCCGCCGTGCTCTCCTTCGCCGCCGCCCTGCGGGGGTCTACCGCTGCCCTCTGAAGAAGTGCCGCCTTCACCGTGTGGACCGTCACCGTTCGGACCGCCATGACCTGATGAGTCAGATCCAGAGCCATGTCCCTTACTCTCACCATCTTGCCTTGGTTCGCTTCCGGGACCCGACGCACCACCCTCGGAGCCGCCATCTCCTGAACCTGAATTACTCGACCCAGACTCGGCCTCGAGCGCAGCGGTGTTCGGGTTGCTGTTGCGATCTGCATTCCGTTTGACCGCAACTCCACCGACGACTCCGCCACCAGCGATCACCGCGACCACTGCGACCTTGGCGATTCCAGCGCTGCCGAGTCCGGCCAGCGCTCCTCCAGCCGCTCCACCTCCAGCAGCCGCACCTCCTGCCGACGCCCCACCTACCGCCGCAACTGTGCCACCAGCTGCAGCGGCACCGGCAGCTCCAGCTGCCCCGGCGCCCGGTGCGCTTCCGCCAGATGCTGCGCTTCCACCAGCCGCGACGGCCGCACCGCCGGCTGCCGAGGATCCGGATGTTGCGAGCCAGGCGATCAGCGGGATCGGGATCAACGCACCCATCGCATTTCGCACGTTCAGTCGGGCTCGGTGGATCAGTTGTTTGGTCGCGCCGGAGCTGACGTTCAGCTCTTCTGCAATCTCTTCATGGCTGAAGCCGCCGAGTTCACGCCCTACCAGTGCCTTGCGCTGCGCTTCCGGAAGCTCAGAGATCGCTGCCACGACCCCCGCCAGTTCTGCGCTGCGTTCAAGGCTCTGGTGCGGCTGGTCGACACCGTCCATCGCCTCGTCGAGTTCGTCGTGGCCGTGCTTTTTGTTGTCGCGGATGTCGTTGAGGGCGGTGTTGCGCACGACCTTGTAGAGCCATGGCTTCGGCTCGATCTCCTGTTCGCTGTGGAGCGCTTTGTGGGCCTTTATGAGCGAATCCTGGACGACATCTTCTGCTCTGTCGCGACCGACGATCGCCCCTGCATAGCCCACCAGCGGTGCGCGATAACGGTTCACGAGTTCCTCGAACGCAGGGTCTACTCCCCGGCGGAAAAGCTTCAGAAGTCTCTTGTCAGATTGCATGCTGAGCGTTGCCCTCGCGAGCGGTGGGGTGCTTGTCGGGGAACCCGGTTCCATCTCTAGTTCAGGCTAGCGCTGCTGCAGGTTGCGCTGAGCCTCTTTCCTGGCCCTTGAACACGCTGGATCGGGAAAAGTCACGCCCTTCGACCGAGATCAGGCGGTGGCTCGACCGGCCTCGAGAGCGCTGCTGGTGCTTCCGCTCGCGCTGGTGGAGTCATTTCCCGAGCCCTCGCGACCAAAATCAGGAGGCGCGATACGCAGGTAGTGCTTGAAGGAGAACCTGATCATCGGCCGGGTGGCGCAGAAACGGATCACCGCGCGCTGGGCGCGCGGCCCGAGCTTGGGCAACAGGCGCTGAGCGCGGAGCATCCAGCGGAACTTCCATTCGTGCGAGTCGCTGAACCTCCCGTAGTCGGCAAGCGCTTCTTCTCGGGGCTTTCGGCCCTCCAGGACGGAGCGGATCTCCCGACCCGCCGCAATCCCGAAGTAGAGGGCGGTCCTGATGCCCTCGGCGGTCAGGGGAATGCAGTGGCCGGCCGAGTCGCCACAGAAGAACACCTCGCCATCGGTTGCCCGGCGGATCTTGTGTGGAATCCAATTCCCTTGGTAGCCGACACTTTCCTCGCCGAGATCATCCGCCAGAAGCTCGGTCGTATCGCGCACGTGAAAGCTTGGATCGAAGGATCCAACGCCAATCCGCACCTCGTCTCCTGCCGGAAAGCTCCAGCCGTAGCCAGCCGGAACGTAGCGGCGGTCTACCCAGATCGCGAGGTCATCCGAGGTCGCCTCGGGGTGCACCTCGAGCCCTCTCGAGAGCGGAGCGTCGGGCGGCTGGTAGCCACCCTCCTGGTCGAGTATCCGCCTCCAGCCGAGCGCATCGACTATCAGGGGGGCCCGGACCTCACCACGATCGGTGACGATGATCTCGCCGTTGCGGCCTTCGATTTTGGCTGTTTCGAACAGCGCGTCGTTTTGGGCGTCGAGCAGCTCACAGAATTCCGGATAGTCGAAGGTCGAGAAGTTGAACGGAAGCTTGAGTCGGGAGGTTCCTTTGGGTGTGTGGACCACCAGCGTGTCGAACTCCTGGCGAGCCGAGCCCTCTACGCCGAGAACCCTCATCCACTCGGTGGGTATTCCGCAGGCAGAGGTCTGTTTTTCACCGATCTCGTAGCGATCGAGCAGAAGCACCTTGGCGCCGATTCCCCGCAGCTCTCGGGCAACAGCGAGACCGGCAAAGCTAGCTCCGCAGATGATTACGTCGTACTCACCTGAGAGTGGGGTTCGGTCGGCGCCTCTCTTGGTTTTGCGCTTCGGCACGACCGAGAGAGTAGCGATCAGGCGCTAGCGCCTGATTCGAAGCGGAGCACCAACCGGTGCCTGTTTGGCGATGCGCTCGAGAGCCTTGTCTGGCATTCGCATACATCCGTGAGAGACCGCGGTGCCCCAAGGGGCGTAGAGGCCTCCGTGTCGGCCGTGCATCGCTACGCGCCCCGGCCCCCCATCGAAGGTCTTCAGCGCCTCGGAGTGGGCGGTCGTCTCGAATACCCAGGGCCTCAGGTCGCCTCCGGTTCGATAGCGCTCGTAGATCGCGAATTGGCCGGTGGGGGTGGGGGTAGAGGGTGCACCAACGATGATGCGTTCGCTCCATTTCTCCTCACCGCCCCAGAAAAGGGTGACCCTGCGCTCGCTTATGTCGACTTCGACCCTCGCCGGAGTGCTGCTCAGCGTGACGTCGTCCTCTCTCACCCAGGCAAACGAGTTGTTGGGCCTTTCAGGCAGGCGCAGTTTCAGCCAGCGCTCTCCGTCGATCTGCTGATCTCTCAGCACCAGCAAGCGGAGCGGGTTCCCGAGGTAGGTGGATCCCCAGAGCTTCTTCTTCAGCGGATCTGCACCTGCCTTGAGCGAGAAAGGTGTCTTGGCTCGAATCGGAGTGGCTATCTCTGCGGCATTCGCGGTTGCAGCTGTCAGTAGGCCGACAGCCAAGAGTGCTGCGAGTGCAGCCAGACTCTTTTTCCGGGTTGAAACGAGCATCTCTATAAATGAACACTATGGAGTGGATGAAGATTCGGTTCCACTCGAGTTTGCAGGTGGTGTTCCGCGCTCGTCGCAGGCAGGGCAACCTGTGCCACACTCCACGCCAATGTCTGAATCTGCAACTACGGAAAGCCCGGCCGCGCCTACAAACGGCGCCGGCAGCGATGACCTGCTGATCGAGGTCGACGGCAAGCTGGTTCCCAACTATGACGCCACGATCAAGCCCTTCGAGGAGGGAGACGTGGTGCACGGCGAGGTCGTGCGTATCGACAAGGACGAGGTCCTGGTCGACATCGGATACAAATCCGAAGGC
>JBEIRY010000024.1:0-22072 GCA_040375675.1 Thermoleophilales bacterium
AGCTTCTTCTCGATCTGTTCAGCCATCGCCACCGCCTGGGTGTACTCCGGGGGCAGGTTCGCACCCCTTGCAGTAGCTCGCTCGGCGTGGTCGCGGATCACGTCGAAGGGGTCGAAGTCCGTGGGTATCGTCTCGCCGCTTTCATGAAGAGTTCTCAGGATTTTCGCCACGGCGCTGATTTCGGCCTCGCCATGCAGCGAATCCGCACTCATCGTCTCTCCGGGGATGTAGTCGGTGGCGATGCAGCGCGGGTTTTCGATCACAGCTGCCACGGCGGGGCCGACTCCCAGGCGGGCCGCTGCCTGAGCCGCCTCGGCCTCGGCGGCCCGGTCTATGCCCAACTCCGCAGTGTCTCGACCGGGAACCCTGACTACGACCTCTCTGCCGCCAAGCGTGACCTGGAAGTTCCTGTTGGTGATTCCACCCTCCAGGGCGACGGGGTTACCGCTAACCGGCCCGAGCCGCTCGCTCACCGCAGCGATGGCTGAATCCGGTTCAGTGTGTGTCACAGCGCACACAGCCGGCGTTTCCAATAGAGTTTCCCGCGTCCATTGCCATTGGCTTCGCTCTTTGTACCGCAAGGAGCGACAGAGATGAGAGGAGAGGAAATTGGCACAGAAGAAGGCAGCCAAGAAGCCCGCAGCGCGCAGGAGCGCCAGCAAGGGAGGCTCAGCCGCGATCAAGGATCCGGACGAGAAGCTTCTCGCGCAGCTCGGCTACAAGCAGACACTCGATCGCGCCTGGAGTGGTTTCTCCAACTTTGCGATCTCCTTCAGCATCATCTCTGTTCTCGCTGGCTGCTTCACGACCTACGGTCAGGCCTGGAACAACGGCGGACCGGTCGCGATCTCCTGGGGATGGCCGCTGATCTCGATTCCGATCCTGATCATCGGATTCTCGATGGCGGAGCTCGTTTCGAAATACCCAACCTCAGGAGGCATCTACTGGTGGGCTGGAAAGCTCGGCGGCCCGGCATGGGCCTGGTACACCGGTTGGTTCAACCTGATCGGGCTGATTGCGGTTATCGCTTCGGTTGACTACGCCGCAGCGACGTTCCTCAATGCCTTGTTGGGGCTCTACGGAGCAAATTTCCTCGGCATCAACTTCGCTGACGCGGAGCAGTTGTTGAGGGATACGTTCATCATCTTCGTCGTCCTGCTCGCGCTGCACACGATCTTCAACGTGTTCAGAACGCACCTGTTGGCGATGATCAACAACATCTCGGTCTGGTGGCACGTGATCGGAGTTGCGGCGATCATCGTGATCCTGGTCTTCGTACCCGATCAGCACGCAAGTGCGGACTTCGTGTTCACGGAGCGGATCAACAACTCAGGGTTCAGCGGGGGCATGTACTGGTTCTACGTACTGCCGCTCGGCTTCTTGCTGACCCAGTACACGATCACCGGATTCGATGCATCGGCACATATCTCGGAGGAGACGCACGGCGCCTCCAAGCACGCTGCCCAGGGAATCTGGAAGTCGATCTTCTACTCGGCCCTGATCGGGTGGATCCTGCTTCTGGCGATCACCTTTGCCGCGGCAGATGCGAAGGCGGTCAACGACGGTTTGGGCTCGTCGCTTGCGGTATTCGACTCGGCCTTGACCTCGGCCTCCTTCAAGGCGGTGCTGATCATCTCGGTCGTCGGTCAGATGTTCTGCGGCCTTGCCTGCATGACCAGCGCCTCGCGTATGTGTTACGCATTCTCGCGAGACCGTGGATTCCCGGGCAAGCTCTCGGATCTGCTGTCGCGGGTCGACAAGGCGAAGGTGCCTGTCTGGTCAGTTCTCTTCATCGCGTTCTTTGCGCTGTTGATCACCATTCCGGCGCTCTGGGGTGATGAGAACGCGTTCCCGTTCGCCTTCTTCGCGGTCGTCTCGATCGCGGTGATCGGCCTCTACATCGCCTACGCGATTCCGATCTACCTGCGTTGGCGGATGGGCGACAAGTTCAAGCCGAGCAAGGAGTGGACGCTCGGGAACAAGTACAAGTGGATGAACCCGATCGCGTTCATCTGGGTGATCTTGATCACGATCATCTTCTGTCTCCCGTTCACACCGGCTGCAGTGTTCTGGGATCCAGCGTTCGACTGGCGCTACGTGAACTACGCCCCGATCACGGTGATTGCACTGCTGATCATCGTCACGATCGTCTGGTTCACAAGCGCACGTCATCACTTCACCGGTCAGGTGAGGACGATCGAGAAGCCGGCTCGCAAGAGTCGCGCCAAGGCAAAGCCCCGCGCCAAGCGGGCCTAGCCGGAGCATTCGAGTCACGGTGGACGACACCCGGCGCACGCAGGATCGCGCCGGGTGTCGCTTCGCTGTGTAGCGTTTCGTGAGCGATGACCCTCGATGAGCTCAAACGCGCGGTAGACGAAGGGACGGTAGACACCGTTCTGCTCGCCTTCGCCGATATGGAGGGGCGGCTCCAGGGAAAGCGACTGACCGCCCGCCACTTCCTCGACGACGTTGCAGACCACGGCTCCGAGGGCTGTAATTACCTGCTCGCCGTCGATGTGGATATGGAGACGGTTGGCGGCTATGCGATGGCCTCATGGGAACGCGGCTATGGCGACTTCGAGATGGAGCCCGACCTGGCCACCCTTCGTCCGGTTCCCTGGCACGAGGGCACCGTCATCTTGATGGCCGATCTCACCTGGGAGGACGGCTCTGATGTCGTCGCATCTCCGCGCCAGATCCTCCGCCGCCAGATCGATCGACTGGCCGAGCGAGGTCTTGCTGCCAACTGCAGCACGGAGCTCGAGTTCATCGTGTTCAAGGACACTTACGAGGAGGCCTGGCGCAAGGGGTTCAGGGATCTCGAGCCGGCCAATCTCTACAACATCGACTACTCACTGCTCGGCAGCGCCCGGGTAGAGCCACTGATCCGCCGCATACGAAACGAGATGATGGGCGCAGGGATGATGGTCGAGAACTCGAAGGGCGAGTGCAACCTGGGCCAGCACGAGATCAATTTCCACTATGGCGAGGCGCTGAAGATCGCCGACGAACACGCTCTCTACAAGACCGGTGCCAAAGAGATTGCGGCTCAAGAAGGGCATTCGATCACCTTCATGGCCAAGTTCAACGAACGAGAGGGGAGCTCCTGTCACATCCACTTCTCGCTGGTCGATGAATCAGGAGAGAACGCCTTTGCTGCAGATCAGAAACTGTTCGACCACTTCGTCGCCGGACAGCTCGCCGCGCTCCGCGAGATGACGCTGATCTACGCACCGCACATCAACTCCTACAAGCGCTTTGCCGAGGGAACTTTCGCTCCCACCGCGGTCGCTTGGGGTCGCGACAACCGGACATGTTCGATGCGGGTGGTCGGTCACGGTGAGGGACTCAGGGTCGAGAACCGTCTGCCCGGAGCCGATGTCAACCCGTACCTTGCGCTTTCGGCGATGATCGCGGCTGGTCTGAGGGGGGTCGAGCAGGAGATGCCGCTGGAGGACGCGATCGAAGGCAACGCGTACGTATCCGACAAGCCAACGGTTCCAGGGAATATCTACGAGGCCCGCGATCTGTTCGCTTCGAGCGAGCTTGCAGCAGAAGCCTTCGGGTCCGAGGTCGTAGATCACTACGTGAATCGTGCCCAGGTGGAGATCGACGCCTTCGAGGCATCAGTAACCGACTGGGAGCGCTACAGGGGCTTCGAACGGCTGTGAGCCGACCCGCTGTCGGCATCTGTTCGGCGGTCGAGAGGGTCCGTTGGGCATTCTGGGAGGAGACCGTCACGATGGCACCACGCTCCTACTCCCTGGCCGTACAGCGGGCGGGGGGCCACGCACTGCTGCTCCCTCCGGATGAGTCCGTCATCTCCGATCCTGATCCGTTACTGGACCGCCTCGATGCCCTGATGCTCGCGGGTGGATCCGATGTAGACCCTGCCAGCTACGGCGCGGAGAAGGAGGAAAAGACGGGAACGACCTGGCCCGATCGAGACGCCTTCGAACTCGCCTTGGCGCGCAGGGCGATCGAGCGGAGAATGCCGGTCCTGGGCATCTGCCGCGGGATGCAGATGCTGAACGTGCTCTACGGGGGAACCCTCGACCAACACATCCCGGACGCACTCGGAAGCGAGCTGCACATGGAAAACCCCGGGACATACGGTGATCACCTGGTCGTCATCGAGCCCGACACGCTCGCCGCAGCTGCAACTGGCGCTGACTCGCTTGGGGTCAAGTCACATCACCATCAGGGCGTCGACAGACTGGGAGACGGGCTGACGATAACCGGCCGCTCGGAAACCGATGATGTGGTCGAGGCGATCGAGCCGTCGTCTGCCGATCAGAGTTGGCAGCTTGGGGTGCTCTGGCACCCCGAGGAGGATCCCGGTGACGCTGTGATTCCGACCCTCGTCGAGAGAGCAAAGATCTACGCCGCGGATAGGATTGCCCGATGATTTCAGTTCTCGAACCCGCTACCGGCGAGGAGATGGCTCAGGTGCCGCGCGCCGGCGCAGAAGAGGTCGACGCTGCAGTCGAGGCGGCAAAGCGCGCCTTCCCGGCATGGCGTGCCGTTTCGCCGGCAGATCGCGCAGCGCTGATGCGCACGCTCGCCGATGCGATCGAGGAGCGGTCGGCGGATCTCGCAACGCTCGAGGCCCGTAATGCCGGCAAGCCGATCAGCGATGCCGAAGGAGAGATCGGGATGGTCATCGAGTGTTTTCGCTACTACGCGGGAGCACCGGAGAGGTTGCTAGGTAAAACGATTCCTGTGGCCGGAGGCATAGACATGACCTTCCGCGAGCCGTTGGGTGTGGTCGGCTTGATCGTGCCCTGGAATTTCCCTCTGGTCATCTCCTCCTGGAAGGTCGCCCCGGCTCTGGCTGCCGGCAACACGGTCGTCTTGAAGCCGGCGGAGCTGACGCCCTTGACCGCACTCGAGCTCGAAAGGATCGCTCTCGAGGCAGGCTTGCCCGAAGGTGTACTTAACGTGGTCGCAGGGCCGGGGAGTATCTGTGGGCAGCGGCTGGTCGAGCATCCCGATGTAGCCAAGATTGCGTTTACCGGCTCCACCGAGGTCGGCCGCGGAATTGCCAAAGGGGCCGCAGGCTCGATCAAGCGTGTGACCCTCGAGCTGGGCGGTAAATCTGCCAATGTCGTTTTCGCCGATGCAGACGTGCGCGCGGCCGCCGAAGCCGCGCCGTTTGCAGTTTTTGCCAATGCCGGGCAGGACTGCTGCGCGCGCTCGCGCATCTTGGTCGAGAAGAGCGCGATGGATGAGTTCCTCGAGACGCTGGAGCAAACAGTCACCGGCATGGTCGTTGGGGATCCACTAGATCCGTCGACGCAGATGGGCCCCTTGATTTCGAGCAGTCACAGAGACAGCGTTACGAGCTTCGTCGCCGATGAGGCAAGGGTTGCCTTCCGGGGTGGTTGCCCCGAGGGACCTGGGTTCTGGTTTCCACCCACCGTCTTGGCCCCTATGAGCAACGACGACGAGGCCGCCCGTGAGGAGATATTCGGGCCGGTGGTCTGCGTTATCCCGTTCGAGGGCGAAGAGGAGGCGGTGAGGGTTGCCAACGACACCATCTACGGGCTGTCGGGATCGATCTGGACCTCCGACGGAGCCCGTGCACTTCGAGTGGCGAGGGCGATCGACACCGGAGTGATCTCGATAAATTCGAATAGCTCGGTCAGGGTTTCGACTCCTTTTGGTGGCTTCAAGCAATCGGGCGTGGGGCGCGAGCTCGGTCCAGATGCCCTCGAGCACTACACCGAAGTCAAGAACGTCTTCTATTCAACCGAGGAGGGTTAGATGTCAGGTCGTCTCGATGGCAAGGTTTGCGTGATAACCGGAGCGGCGAGCGGTATCGGCGCTGAGACCGCGGCGTTGTTCGAGCAGGAGGGCGCGAGAGTGGTCGGGGTAGACCTCGACGCCGGTGCACCCGGTGAGCTGTCGCTGCAAGCCGATGTGTCCGATGAGGCTCAGGTCGAGGCGATGTACGAGGAGACGGTTTCCAAGCTCGGCGGGATCGATGTTCTCTTCAACAACGCCGGCATCAACCCCACGGACGACAAATCGGTGATCGAGACCGATCTCGAGGCTTGGGAGAGGGTCCAGACCGTAAACCTCCGCAGCGTGTTTCTCTGCTGCAAGCACGGGATTCCGCACCTGCTGGAAAGGGGAGGGGGCTCAGTGATCAATACGGCCTCGTTCGTTGCAGTGATGGGCGCTGCAGTCTCACAGGGCTCCTACACAGCCTCCAAGGGCGGAGTGCTCGCGCTGTCGCGAGAACTCGGAGTCGAGTTCGCGCGCAAGGGAGTTCGGGTCAACGCTCTGTGTCCTGGTCCAGTCAACACACCTTTGCTGCAGGAACTGTTCGCCAAGGACCCTGAGAAGGCGGCAAGAAGGCTTGTCCACGTCCCGATGGGTCGCTTCGGGGAGGCGAAGGAGATCGCGCAAGGCGTGCTGTTCCTTGCAAGCGACGAGAGCTCTTTCGTGACCGCGTCGACCTTCTTGGTAGATGGCGGCCTGTCGGCTGCCTACATCACGCCCGAGTAAGGGCCATCTCGAAGAACCTCTGAGCCAGCCCACGGCCCAGGTCGTTCCACAGACCGATCCTGTCCTGGGTCTCAGCGGCAATCGCCTGAGGGTCGAGTCCACTTGCAACCGCGTCAGCGTCGTCGCCCCATGCGCGAAGCCATGATGCAGCGTCATCGAGGGTCACCTCGGCATGGAACTGGATTGCCCAGGCCGCGTCGCCGATCTTCCAGGCCTGAGGTGACACTTCGCTGGTAGCGAGCACTACGGCGTTTTCGGGTGGAAGACAGCCGTAGCTGTGCCATTCGAAGCCCTTGAACGGCGATCCCATGGGGCCGATCAAAGGGTCTTCGAGACCAGCGCTTGTCAGTTCGATATCCGCCCAGCCGACCTCGAGCGCTTCGAGTTTGCGGATTCCGCCGCCGGCAGCCTGCGTACAGAGCTCGGCCCCCAGGCACACGCTGAGGATCGGCGTCTCGGTGGCTAGTGCGTCAGCCAGCATCTCGCGGTCGTCGGTCAGCTGCTCCGGCTCACCGCTGTCGGGGCCTGTCGGGTGCATTGAGCCCCCGAGGCAGACGATCGCTCCGTACGAGTCGAGCGGGCTGGGAGGCGGGCCGTCTACCCATCGCTTCCAGACCTCCAAGTCGACACCCGCTGATGCCGCGGCGTCTCGGAAGACGCCAGGGCCGGCATCTGGCTCGTATGCGATCGCGACCGCCTTCATGGGTCTGTAAGTCTCGCAAGGCTGCCTCGCGATGGCATCGTCAACCCTCATACTGGTGGCGATGTCGTACCTGATAATCGCCATCTGTTTCGGTCTTGCAACCGGGATAGTCGGAAAGATCAAGGGAAGTTCATTCCTGATCTGGTTCCTGATCGGTGCCGTGCTGCCGTTTCTCGGTCTGCTCGCAGCAATCTTCTCGCGTACCGACCGAGATGAACCTGAGCGGCAGTGTCCGAGGTGTCACAAGACGCTGAAGCTATACGTACAGGTCTGCCCGCGGTGCGGGGAGGACCTTTACCTGCCGGAGGCTGAGGCGATACGGCGCCCCCGCATCCCCGGCCAAAGCGATTAGCGCAGCCAGGTCCTGACAATGGCGTTGGTGAAGCCGATGCCATAGCGAACCACGGCCGGTTTCTTCGAGTGGCCACTCAGCCGCTTGACAACGGAGATCGGTACCTCCTTTGCGGGAATTCCCCGCTTGATCGCTTCGATCATGAACTCAGAGGTATGGAACTGCTCTTGACGCAAGACCAACTTGGGCAGGACCTCGACCTTGACTGCGCGGTAGCCGTTGGAGCAGTCCGAGACCTCGGTCCGGGTGATGAAGGAAACGAGCTTGTTGAAGAAGACGATGCCAAGCTCACGCGCCTTTGCATTTGGCTCCGCCTCACCGAGGACCCTCGACCCGTGGGCAAGGTCGACTTCACCCGAGACGATCGGCTCGACGAGCCTCTCCATCTGGGACGGGAGGTGCTGTCCATCGGCATCGAGCGTCACTACGATGCTCGCTCCAGACTCAGACATCAGTCGGTAACCAGTCCTGAGAGCTGCACCGCCACCGCGGTTGATGACGTGGCGAGCTACGACGGCACCGGCTTCGGCAGCTGCGTCGGCGGTTCCGTCGCGTGAGCCATCGTCGACCACGAGGACGGCTGTCTCGATGCCGCAGACGGTCTTCGGGATCTGCCCGATCACATGCCCGACATTTTCGGCTTCGTTGTAGGCCGGGATCAGCACCGCAACGCGGTCCTTGAACTGTTTTGGCAGACCGGCCGAGCGGAACTCCTCCCAGGCGATTCCTTCGAGCATCGCCGAAACCTGTGTATTCAGTTTTCCGGTCACGTTCAACGATCTGAGGATCAGGAGAAAGAGCACGGCAATTGCAAACACCGCAAGACCGAGGATCCGACCGCCGTTCCCGCTTCGGAAGGCAAAGGCTTCGAGGATCGAGTCGAGGAGCTGCGTGCCCGAGACGATCGCCAGCAGGATCCCCGCGAGTATCGAGAGGATCGCCGCTCCGTTCGAGATCGATGCGCGACGGATCAGAGGAAAGATGATCAGCGCTGCAGCCGCAATCAGACCGACTATCCGCAGGGCGGTCATCTCGGGAGGGAAAATCGACGCTATCGGGAGGTAAGGGTCCAAGCGGGAGCAAGATACCCGCCCAGGGTGCGGCAATGCGGGAGATTGCACGCATTCGGGCAAGGTCGCCCGTCAAACGACCAGTGGCGCTGCTACTCTGCCGCGACGATGAAGGTCTTAATCCTCGGTGGAGACGGATACCTCGGCTGGCCCACAGCCATGAGATTCTCAGAGAAGGGCCATGAGGTTTCGGTCCTCGATAACTTCTCGCGCCGTCGTTGGCACGAGGAGCGTGGCTCCGACTCCCTTACCCCGATCCGTCCGTTGGACGAGCGCATCGAGGCTTGGCACGAGATCACCGGAAAGCGCATCCGCAGTTTCGTCGGCGCGATGGAGGATGGCGACTTCCTCGAAGAGGTCATCATGGAGACTCGCCCCGAGGTGATCATCCACTACGGGCAGCAGTCTTCGGCTCCGTACTCGATGATCAGCCGCGACACCGCGGTCGAGACCCAGTACGCAAACGTGATCGGGACGCTCAACTTGCTCTTCGCGATGCGCGACCACGTCCCGGATGCACATCTGGTCAAGCTCGGGACGATGGGAGAGTACGGCCAGCCGAATATCGATATCGAAGAGGGCTATATCGAGATCGAGCACAACGGCCGCAAGGACACCTTGCCCTTCCCGAAGCTCCCCGGATCCCTGTACCACCTCTCCAAAGTCCACGATACGCACAACATCCACTTCGCGTGCAGGATCTGGGGGCTCCGCAGCACCGACCTCAACCAGGGTGTCGTCTACGGGATCGAGACCGACGAGAGCGCTCAGGACGAGCGCCTGATCACCCGGTTCGACTACGACCAGTACTTCGGGACGGTGTTGAACAGGTTCTGTGTACAGGCGGTAATCGGCAAGCCGCTCACCGTCTACGGCGCTGGCACACAGGTCCGAGGCTTCCTCAATATCCGCGACACCCTTGCCTGCGTAGAGCTGGCAGCCGAGAACCCCGCCGATCCTGGGGAGTTCAGGGTCTACAACCAGTTCACCGAGCAGTTCTCGATCATGGATCTGGCCGATCTGGTCAAGAAGGCCGGCGAGCACAAGGGATACGAGGTCTCCATCGACCACCTCGAGAACCCGAGGGTCGAACTGGAAGAGCACTACTACAACGCCAAACACACCAAGCTGCTCGATCTCGGTCTCCAGCCTCATCCGCTGGGCGAGGAACTGGTCGAGTCCGTCCTCGACACCATCGAGGCGAACAAGGATCGCGTGATTGACGAAGCAATCGATCCGAAGACCCTCTGGAAGCCTGCGGCCGAGCCGCAGACCGCCAAGTAGGCCTGAGCTCCTCTTCTGTGGGCCGTCTGCTTGCGCGGGCGATTCCCTGCGAAATGTGCGCCAGTCACTTGCCACTGAGCCATAGGCGGCTACCATCGTAGGAATGAGAGCAGCGGACGCGATGATGGAAGCCCTCAAGGCCGAGGGCGTTGAATACATTTTCGGAATTCCCGGCGGAGCGAACCTGCCGGTTTACGACGCTGTCCACGGCGCCGATTTCACTCACATCCATGCCCGCCACGAGCAGGGCGCCGGCCATATGGCAGAGGGCTATGCCAAGGCCTCCGGGAGAGTGGGTGTCACCTTCGCCACCTCCGGCCCCGGCGCAACGAACCTGGTGACGCCGATCGCCGACGCGCAGATGGATTCAGTTCCAACCGTCTTCATCACCGGTCAGGTTCGTACCGACCTGATTGGTACAGACGGCTTCCAGGAGGCGGACATAACGGGCATCACCTATCCGATCGTCAAACACTCCCTGATGGTGACCGAGGCCTCCCAGATCCCCGAGTACGTTCACGAGGCATTCCAGATCGCATCGACCGGTCGACCGGGCCCTGTTCTGATCGACGTCCCACAGGACCTCGGACGCGCAGAGATCGACTACGAGCCGAACAGCAAGCCGGTCGACCTTGCGGGCTACAAGCCTTCCGTCGAGGGCAACATCAACCAGATCAAGATTGCTGCCAAGGCTCTCGCAAGCTCGACCCGTCCGGTTATCTACGCCGGAGGCGGGGTAATCAACGCGGATGCCTCCGAGGAACTGCGCGAACTGTGTCTGGTCGATGACCTTCCCGTTACCTGCACGCTCATGGGACTGGGCGCCTTCCCGGCTCCAAACGAGCAGTGGCTCGGCATGCTCGGCATGCACGGAACCAGGGCGGCAAACTACGCGATGGACGAGGCCGACCTGATCGTTGCGGTCGGCGCCCGCTTCGATGACCGGATCACCGGCAAGCTCTCGGAGTTTGCCCCCAATGCGAAGTTCATCCACATCGATATCGACCCAGCGGAGATCTCCAAGAACGTCGCGGCCCACATTCCGATCGTCGGAGACGCCAAATCGGTATTGGCAGCGCTGACCAGTGAGTACCGTGCGCTTCAGCCCGACGGGACCCGTCTTGCCGACTGGTGGGGCCGAATCAGTGAGTGGCGCAAGGAGTACCCGCTCACCTACAAGGACTCCCGCGACTCGACGATCAAGCCGCAGGCGATGATCGAGTCCCTCAACAGAGCCACCAACGGAGAGGCAATCGTCACCTCAGACGTGGGTCAGCACCAGATGTGGGTAGCCCAGTACTACGACTTCCCGCAGCCACGCCGCTGGATCAACTCAGGAGGTCTCGGGACGATGGGTGTAGGTCTACCGTTCGCGATCGGCGCGAAGATCGCCTGTCCCGATGAGACGGTCGTTTGCGTCACCGGCGACGGCAGTCTGATCATGACCGTCCAGGAACTCGCCACGGCTGTTGCCAATCAGGTTCCGGTCAAGGTGCTCTTGATGAACAACGGCCACTACGGCATGGTTCGTCAGTGGCAGGAGCTCTTCTGGGACTCCAAGCATGTTGCAATCGAGATGGGAGACAGCCCCGACTGGGTCAAGCTCGCAGATGCTTTCGGATGCGCGGCCGCGCGAGTGGACGACAAGGCTGACCTCGATCAGGCAATTGCTGACACGCTCGCAGAGGAAGGACCGGCTTTGCTCGATGTCCGTGTCGATCCAACCGAGAACTGTTATCCGATGATCCCGGCAGGCGCTGCGGCAAGGGACATGGTCGGATGAGCATGGACTCCAACGCCCCCAACTTGACCGAGCTCGATCAGCTCGCTGCTGAAACTCAGTCTTTGACCGGACGCAAGCACCTGCTTTCGTTGACGGTCGAGAACAAGCCTGGCGTGCTGGCACGGATTGCCGGCCTCTTCTCTCGTCGCGGATTCAACATCGACACGCTGGCGGTGGGACCCACCGAAGACCCGAACTTCTCCCGCATGACTCTGACGATCGACGGAGCCAAGCATCCGATCGATCAGGTGACCAAGCAACTGAACAAGCTGATCAACGTGGTCAAGCTCCGGGATATGGATCCGAAGGACACGACAGCCCGCGAGATGGCTCTTTTCAAGGTCTCCGCTCCGGTCGAGAGCCGTCACGAGATCATGCAGTTCGCAGAGATCTTTCGTGGGCGCGTGGTCGACGTCTCGCGCAAGTCGATGACCATCGAGGTCACCGGACCGGCCGACAAGATCGAGGCGTTCGAGCGCATGGTTCGCCCTCACGGCCTGATCGAGATGGTTCGCACGGGCGAGATCGCCCTCGCTCGCGCGCCTGCAGACTCCTGATCTCCGCAGATCTATCCGAGGCGCGCTCCGAGATGCTCTCGGAGATGCGAGACCTGATTTCCTCCACTGATTCGGAGGGCTTAGCTGCGGTTACGGTCCCGGTCTCCCCGGATCTCGATCCAAGCGCTGTCGTTATCGGCTCGAGGCGAGCGAGGGATCGTTGGTCATGCTGGGAGCAGCCAGATCGTTCAGGTTTTTCGCTGGCAACCCTGGGTCAGGTGCGTGAGGTGATTTCGCGCGGAGAGGAGCGTTTCGAGGAGGCCGAGCGCGACGCAAACGAGATCATCTCCTCGATCAAACGCCGAGGTGATGAAGGCCTGCCGCAGGGAGCCGGACCGGTCTTCGTCGGCGGCTTCGCATTCGACCCGGAGGGTTGCTCGACCCCTGAGTGGTCTTCTCTGCCGCCCGCCCTTCTGGTCCTTCCTGAGATTGCGATACAGCGGTTTGAGAACTCAGCCTGGCTGACCGCCGTGGTCGATCTTTCCGGCGGCAGCGAGGCGGCGCTCAACGGTCTCGACGCGCGACTCGGGGCAATCAGAGAAGCAAGCATGCCGCAGGGGGTACCGGGACTGCAGGACGAAAGGCCCGCAGAGATAGTCGAGGGCTACGCTGAATGGGGACCAGCCGATTACGAGCAAGCGGTGGCAAAGGCCACCGAGGAGATACGGGGCGGAGCATTCGAGAAGGTCGTGCTCGCAAGAAGCCTGCATCTCGAGCGTCAGTCGGCTTATGAGCCGGCACTCGTTCTTGGCGCGCTGCGCCAGGCCTTTCCGTCCTGTTTCTGCTTTGCAGTTGGAACCCCCGAGCTGACCTTTTGTGGAGCAAGTCCGGAGTTGCTGGTTCGTCGCTCAGGTCCCTTGGCTGCAACCGTTGCGCTGGCGGGCTCGGTGCGCAGAAGCGCAGATCCCGCAGTCGACGATCATCTTGGTGAGAGCCTGCTGAGGAGCGACAAGGACCGCTTCGAGCACGAGATAGTCGTTCAGAGGATCCGGCGAGGATTGGCGCCAATCTCGGTCTGGGTTGAATGCGACGACGAGCCATCGCTTGCTCGCATCTCGAACATCCAACACCTGGCAACACCTATCCGCGCTCAGCTCGCCGAGGCGATGTCGGTCACATCTCTCGCATCGTTGCTTCATCCGACGCCTGCAGTGGGAGGCGAGCCGTCCTCGGAGGCGCTCGATGCCATTTCGAGGATCGAGGGTATGGACCGTGGCTGGTACGCGGGTCCGGTTGGTTGGATGGACTTCACCGGTGATGGAGAGTTCTGTGTAGCCCTGCGATCGGCTCTACTTCGCGACCGCGCGGCGACACTGTTTGCAGGAGCAGGAATAGTTGCCGACTCGGATCCATCGGGCGAGCTGGCAGAAACTGAATTGAAGCTGGACGCGCTCTTGCCGCTGCTCAGCTGAAGATCGGGCGCAGTTGTTCAGCCACTCAGCACGGCAGCAGCCGTCTGATTGATGCGGCGATGCAGTTCGATGTTCTCCTCGCGCTTGGTCCTGAGGAGAATCAGCTGACTGTCTCCAGTCAACGCTGCTTCGAGGTCTCCCTGAGTGTCTGGTTGCGAAACGCGCAGGCCGTGAGCCTCGGCAAGCGCTGCCGGGTCGAGGCCCGATGGGGTGGTGAAGAGCCTCTCCATCTCGGGCGCGGTGATTGAATCGGAGACCGGAAGGAAACCGAAGATTCCGCCTCCGCCGTTATCGATCACGATCAGTCTCAGCCGAGGGGTGTTGAGGAGGCCGGCAAGCGCTCCCTGGTCGTGTGCGAAAGCAAGATCCCCGAGTACGGCGTAGGTGGTACCGAGACAGTCGCCTGCGATGCCGATAGCGGACGAGATCTGCCCGTCGATGCCGTTGGCGCCGCGATTCGAAAAGAATCTGACCTCGCCGTCTCCGCCTGGCATGAACGCTTCGAGGTCGCGTATGGGCATGCTCGAGGCGCAGTAGATGCGGTCGCCGTCGGCAAGCACCTGCGACAACGCAGGCCAGACACCTGGCTCAGTTGTGGAAATCTGAGAGTCCAGCTCCACAGCAATCGCGGCACCGATCGAGGCATCAGTCTCCCTCCAACGCGTGCACCACTCATCGCGCTGCGGCAATACAGCAAGTCGACCCGCCAGATCTTCGAGCAGCTTCTCTGGGTCCGTACGAACGATGGTCTCTGCTGTCTTGGTTGGCTCTTTCCAGTCGGCCTCAGGTGCGATCACGACCTGTCGGAGATCTGGCGTGCTTCCAAGCCACTGCCGTAGCGCCTTGCTGGTCGGCATCTCGCCCACCCGAACGACGAGGTCCGGCCTCAGCTCTGTTGGCGCTGATCGAGCTATTGCGTCGTAGGTGGTGATGAGTCTGGACCGGTCATGTCGCCCCCAGCGAAGCTGCGATGTGGGCTCAGCCAAGATTGGTGCTCCGATCTCCTCGGCGAGTCGGGCCACCGAGTGTCCGAGCCTGCCGCCATTCCTATTCAAGCCGCTGATCAGCAGTGGCCTGCGGGCGGCAGCGATACTGCTGGCTAGCCCCTCGACCGCCTCGGGCTCGAGTTCTCCGAGTCCGCGCATCACCCGAGTGAGCGGACCGGCCCCACGCCCTCGAAGCGCAAGTTCACTGGTGGCAGTCACTGCCCCCGGAACAGGCGTTGGAGCCAGCGGCTCGCGCAGCGCGATGTTGAGGTGCACTGGACCGGGCCTCGGGTCGCCTGCGGCGTGGGCGTAGGCCCTGCAGCCGACCGTGCGCATGTGCAGGAGGCCGGCGTCGTCTGCGTCGTGAGTTCCCACCTCGGAAAACCATCTCACCGCGTCACCAAAGAGCTTGATCTGGTCGATCGTCTGTCCAGCGCCGACCCCACGAAGTTCTGGAGGACGATCCGCGGAAATACAGATCAGCGGGACGCCGGCCTCGTCCGCTTCGACTACGGCGGGGTGAAGGTTGGCAGCCGCAGACCCGGAGGTCGTGAGAACCGCAACCGGCAGGTTCGAGGCGAGGGCCGTCCCCAGGGCGATGAACCCGGCGCTGCGCTCATCGAGCACGACCGTGGTCTCGATTGCGGGGTTTCTCTCCAGCGCAAGCGCAAGCGGGGTCGAGCGCGAGCCAGGGCAGATCACAGCCCTTCTCATCCCACTCCGCGCCAGCTCTTCGCAGAGGGCGGAGCAGAGGGCGCTATTCGGGTTCGTCGGATCCATCACGTTGAACGGTAGGGCAGAGAACGTCCAATCTGCGACCGTTGGTTTGCGTGTCTAGTTGATGGCCTGAGCCGCGAGTAGTTCTTCGTCCAAAACAACTCCCAGTCCCGGGGCATCGGGGAGGATCAGATCAGGGCCATTCCATTCGGCCTTGCTACCGATTGCCACGGAAAAGAGTCTTTCGGTCGCAAGCCCATGTGCCAGTCCCGCATCTGGCATTGCTTGGACCGTATGTGCGGCCGCAAGCACTCCAACCGGTCCTTCCAATGCGCTTGTCATGTATGAGTCGATCGTCTTGGAGATTTCGACGGCGGATCGTATGCCTCCGACTTTGGCGAGTTTCAGGGCAACGAAGTCACAAGAATCACCGTCCACAGCAGCTCGAGCCTCACGCTCCTTCGAGACGCTTTCGTCGGCAGCGATCGGCACCGACGTCTTGCGGCGCACCTCCGCAAGTCCATCCAGTCCCGACGTCGGCTCCTCGACCAATTCGATTGCTTCGCCTCCCAGCGCGTCGATTCGAGATGGCGCCTCATCGGGCCTCCAGGCACCGTTGGCATCGAGCCGGAGTCTGGCGTGGTCTGCGACTACCTCGCGAACGGCTGCGACCTGTGCGATGTCGCCCGGCACCCCGACCTTCAGTTTCAAGGTGTCGAACCCATCTGCCTGCCAGCCGTCTGCGATTCGCGCTATTTCGCTCGGGTTGGCCATCGGCAGGGTCGCGTTGCAGTGAACCGGCTGCGACTCGTCGGCACCCAGGAGCTTCCAGAGTGGAATCCCCTCGGCTTTCGCCATCAGATCGTGAAACGCGATGTCCACACAAGCCAGCAGTTCAGGTCTTGCCTGGGCGTGCCGGAGCGGGATCAGGGCGCGTTCTAGATCACCTTTGCCGATCTCTGCGCCGATCAGCAGGGTCTCGCAAGCCTCTTTCAGCTCCGAGGCCAGCTGCGCTGCGGAGTCGGCTCCCCGGAGGGTCATCGCTGCGGTCTCCCCGAGGCCTTCCAGCCCTTCAGAGCGAAGCCTCAAGAGCACCAGTTCGCGCTCGGTCAGGTTGCCCCGGGCGGTCGAGTAGATCCTCTCGAAAGGCAGGGCATAGTGCACCACCTCGGCGGACTCGATCAGCATCGAGTCAGCTGGCCAGCAGCAGGCCGAGAGTGCAGAAGACCCCAAAGCCAGCCAGCAGCATTCCCGTGCCTGCCAGCGCACCGTTCAACGAAGGGCCGTCGACCTTCTCGAGCACCGCCTTGCTCGGTCTGATGGCTAGAGGCAGGCATACGAAGGTGAGCATGGTCCACCAGGGTCCACCGAGTAGAGCAATCAGGACCGGAAGGACAACGAAGGATGCAGCGACCATCGCCAAGTAGAGATCTCTGGTCGCCTTTCGTCCAAGCCGTACAGCGAGGGTGTTCTTTCCGGCCCTGCGGTCGGTCTCCATATCGCGGAGGTTGTTTACGACGAGAATTGCGGTGGCAAGTAGACCGATCGAGATAGAGAGCCCGAACGGGAGCCACGCGAGTTCTTCCAGCTGCACATAGAAGGAACCGTTGACAGCCACCAGGCCGAAGAAGAGGAATACGAAGATCTCGCCGAGCCCAGCGTACCCATAGGGTTTGGGGCCGCCGGTGTAGAGGACTCCGGCGAGAATCGAAGCTATCCCGACCGCGAGTATCACCCATCCCGCCACATAGATCAGATATGCGCCGCAGAGAACTGCGGCGCCAAAGGCAAGCCAAGTGGCCACGAGAACCCGACGTGGGGCTACGAGGCCAGCTGAGGTCACCCTTAGCGGCCCGAGGCGGTCCATCGTGTCAGCGCCGCGACGAGCATCTGAGTAGTCGTTCGAAAGGTTCGTCCCAATCTGGATGAAGATGCTGCCGAGCAGGGCCGCAACGAAGGCGAGCCAGCGAATCTCCCCACCCGACACCTGTGCAGCAGCTGCGGTCCCGACGAGCACGGGCGCAATCGCTGCAGGGAGGGTGCGAGGACGCGAGGCGGTAAACCAGAGTCGAAGACCGCTCATCTAATTCAGGGGCGCTTGGGGAAGCGACTGAAGTCGGGGCTGCGCCCCTCCTTGAACGAGTCCCTTCCCTCTTGGCCTTCCTCGCTCATATAGAAGAGAAGAGTTGCGTCGTGGGAGAGCTGCTGGAGTCCGGTCAGACCGTCCTCCTCGGCGTTGAAGCTCGACTTCAGCAGCCGCAGGGAGAGGGGGGAGAGTGCTGACATCTCACGGCACCAGGCGACCGTTTCCCTCTCGAGGTCGTCTATCGGAACCACCGCGTTGACAAGGCCCATCTCGAGGGCCTCCTCGGCGTCGTACAGTCGACACAGGAACCAGAACTCTTTTGCCTTCTTGACTCCGATGTTGCGGGCCAGCAGGGAGGCCCCGAAGCCACCGTCGAAGCTCCCTACACGCGGGCCTGTCTGACCAAAGCGGGCGTTGTCTGCGGCCACGGTCATGTCGCAAACGAGGTGGAGTATGTGCCCACCGCCAACGGCCCATCCGGCGACCATCGCGACGACCGGCTTTGGCAGTCGGCGTATCTGGACGTGAAGGTCTCCGACATCGAGCCGTCCTACACCTTGCTTGGCTACCTCGTCGTCACCGATATAGCCATCGTCACCGCGGATTCTCTGATCCCCTCCCGAGCAGAAGGCCTCGGTGCCAGCACCGGTGAAGATGATCGAGGCAACCTCGGTGTCATCTCGCGCCCGGTTGAATGCATCCCTCAACTCGGAAAGAGTCTGAGGCCTGAAAGCATTGTGGGCCTCGGGACGATTGATCGAGATCTTGGCGATGCTCTCCGCACGCTCATAGAGGAGGTCTTCGTAGTCGTGTGCCGTCTCCCACGAGATGGGCTCGTAGAGGCTTTCCTCGGGCGGTGCGTGTTTGTGTCTGGTCGGCATATCTTTTCGAGCCCTCGACGATTTGCTGCCACGGACAGGCAGCGATGTCTGATTCCGGCAACGATACCCGTAGCCCATGCGACCCGAAACCTGGCTGGACATACAAGCCGAACATGCGCCTGAGAGAACGGCACTCATCGCCGAAGGGCGGGCGTTCAGCTTTTCGGAATTGCGCGACGAGGTACGTGGTGTCGCTGCGGGTTTGCAATCGGCTGGAGTGGATCCCGGCTCACGAGTATCCGTGGCCTTCGAGCCAGGGCTCGAGTACGCGCTCTTGATTCATGCTCTGATGCTTTTGGGGGCAACGCTCTGCCCTCTCGACCCTCGCGACCCATCCGCCCGTTCTGGGTATGACTTCGTATTCGAGGCCTCACAGGAAGTCCCGAGAGGCGCCAGCGAGGCCCTCTCGTTGGTGGAGTTCGGTTCGGCATCGCCGATTTGTGAGATCACAAGCAGCGGGACCACGGGCCAGCCGAAACAGATATCCCTTTCGCCGCAAAATGTCTTTTGGAGCGCACTGGGATCGGCACATGCCCTCGGTGTCGAGGCAGATGACCGTTGGCTCGTCTGTCTGCCGCTTTTCCATGTTTCAGGTCTGATGCCGATCTACCGTGCGCTGATCCACGGGACGGCCGTCTCAGTTCATCCGGGCTTTTCGGCTCGAGCGGTCGCAGAAGAGATCTCCTCGGGGGCGGTTACCGGAATCTCGCTCGTCCCCACGGCCTTGATCGATCTGATCGAGTCGGATCCGGGAGTACTCCGACAGCCTCGCGTGGTTCTGGTCGGCGGCGCCGCAACTCCTACCGCCTTGCTCGAGAAGGCAATCTCGGCTGAGGTGCCGATCGCAGTCACTTACGGCATGACCGAGGCATGCTCTCAAGTGACCGTCCTTCCGTCTTCCGAGGTTGCGCAATCGGTCGGCTCAGCAGGCAGGCCCCTGGTGACGACCAGGCTCCGGATAGACCAAGGGGAGATCCTCGTTGGAGGCCCGACCGTGTCTACAGGCTGCCTCGACTCGGAAGGTTGGTATCGAACCGGCGATCTGGGGCGAATCGACTCCGAGGGACGGCTCTGGATCGAGGGTCGCACTGACGAGATGGTGATCACCGGCGGCGAGAATGTCTTTCCCTCCGAAATCGAATCCGTGCTCGTCCGCCACCCAGATGTCCGCGAAGCGGTTGCCTGGGGCGTGGACGACGCTCGCTGGCAGCAGGAGCTTCGTGCCGCGGTGGTCCTGACCGCTGGTTCGAAGTTCGACCAGCCAGCCCTGCTTGCGTGGTGTGCTGAGGCACTCCCCCCGCACAAGGTCCCTAAGCGAATAGAGGTAATTGAAGAGATCCCACTTGGGCCAACCGGCAAGCCCGCGCGGCAGGAGCTGACAAAGCGCTCCTCCGGCGATCCTCGCTAGCCTGCCCGCATGGCTGACGAAGGAATCTTCTACGACAAGGACGCGGATCTCTCCGCGCTGGACGGCAAGACCGTCGCGATTCTCGGATACGGATCCCAGGGACATGCCCATGCATTGAACCTCCGCGACTCCGGTGTGGATGTTGTGGTCGGCCTGCGCGAGAATTCCGAGAGCCGGAGAGAGGCCGAAGCAGAGGGTCTGACCGTTCTCGACGTCGCAGATGCTGCAAGTCGCGGCGATGTGGTCATGGTTCTTCTGCCCGACGAACGCCAAGCCGAGATTTGGTCAGCCGAGATCGCCGACGGAATTGCCGATGGCAACCTGCTGATGTTCGCCCACGGCTTCTCCATACGCTTTGGTCAGATCGAGCCACCTGCGGGAGTCGATATCGGGATGGTCGCACCCAAGGGGCCAGGTCATCTCGTTCGGCGCCAGTACGTCGAAGGCAGGGGCGTTCCGTGTCTCATGGCAGTCGAGCAGGACGCAACGGGTAATGCCCGTGACTTGGTGCTGGCCTACGCATCGGCGATCGGCGGCGGTCGCGCCGGAATCATCGAGACCAACTTCTCCGACGAGGCAGAGACTGATCTCTTCGGAGAGCAGGCAGTTCTCTGCGGGGGCGCAACTGAACTCGTGCAAGCTGGCTTCGAGACGCTGGTCGAGGCCGGCTATGACCCTCGCCTCGCCTACTTCGAGTGCCTCCACGAACTGAAGCTGATCGTGGACCTGATGTACGAGAAGGGCGTTCAGGGAATGCGCCACTCGATATCCAATACCGCTGAGTACGGCGATATGACCAGGGGCTCCAAGGTCATCGGACCGGAGTCGCGTGCGGCGATGAAGGAGATCCTCGCCGACATCCAGTCCGGAGACTTCGCCAAGGAGTGGATCGCCGAAAACGAAGCCGGTGGTGAGAACTTCGACCGTATGCGCAAGGAAGGCGCCGATCATCAGATCGAAGACGTCGGTGGCAAGCTTCGCTCGATGATGCCCTGGATCGAGACCGAGTTCTAAAGCCGGTCCCGCAGCATCTCCGAAGCCGCCTCCTACCGCCCCTCTCGCCTCTAGTCTTACCTTTCGGTCGTCTACCAAGTTGAGGATCAGCAGTTGACACAGCCACGCATCTACAACAAGGAGTACCTGATGGCGGCCGGTCCTACGCCCCTGCCTCCAGCGGTGAGTCAGGTGATGGCCGAACCCATTCCCTACCACCGCGCTCCCGCATTCATGGAAGTTCACGAGCGTGCACTCGCCAACTTGAAGAAGATATTCCAGACCGAAAATGAAGTTCTTTCGTTTGCGGCCTCCGGCACCGGGGCGCTCGAGTCAGCCGTTGCGAACCTGCTCTTCCCCGGCGATGTGGCAGCCGTTGCCTCGGCCGGCAAGTTCGGTGAGCGTTGGGCGGATCTCTGCCGCTCCTATTGCACAGAGCTGACCCACCTGGATCTCGAGTGGGGCGACCGGATCGATGGCGAGGCCATAGACAAGATGCTCTCCGGGATGGAGAAGAAGCCCCGCGCGGTTTTCGCGACGCTTTCGGAGACCTCGACTGGTGTGGTTCACGACGTCAAGGGCATTGCCGAGGCTGCCAGGGCGCATGACACGATCGCGGTTATCGATGCGATCTCCGGTCTGGCTGCCGCTGATCTGCCGCAAGACGACTGGGGGGTGGATGTAGTGATCTCCGGTTCGCAGAAGGCCCTGATGTCGCCCCCGGGCCTGGCTTTCGCATCGGTCAGCGAGAGGGCAATGGCACTTGCAACTGAGCGCGAGGGCAATCGCTTCTACTTCGACTGGGCACGTACCGCCAAGGGGCAGGATCAGTCGCCTCCCAGCAGTCCCTTTACGCCTGCCGTGACGCTCTGGCTAGCCCTCGATGTGGCTCTGCAGGAGATCCTCGAAGAGGGCCTGCCCCAGGTGTTCGAGCGGCACGCAATCCTCGCCAGGGCGGCACGAGCCGGCGTGGATGCGATGGGGCTGGTCAGGTTCGGTACTCAGTTCGAGGGCTCCAACGTTGTTACCGCGGCGAACCTGCCCGAGTCGATCGACGGCGCGCAAGTACCCAAGCTGATGCGTGAGTCCTACGGAGTCACTGCAGCAGGTGGCCAGAACGACCTCAAGGGCAAGATCGTACGGATCGCCCACTGCGGCTATTTCGGCGCTTTCGACATTCTGATTTCCCTCACCGCACTCGAGAACTCTCTCCGCGATCTCGGATTCGAGGTAGAGGCCGGTGCAGGTACCAGCGCGGCTCAGCAGGTGTTCGTAGATGCAGGCAGTCCAGCGCCGGTTGGTTAGGGCCGCGAAGTGATGGCAGACG
>JBEIRY010000039.1:0-15699 GCA_040375675.1 Thermoleophilales bacterium
AGGACCAGCCAGAGGATGTTGAGGATGAAGTTGATTGCTCCCATGGCCCTGAACTCTAGCGTTCTTCGTCGAAGTCGAAGTCCTCGGGAGGCTTTCGCTCGAACCAGAGGTCATCGTCGTCATCAGCTGACCCGCTCCCGGCGACCTCATCGGCGAAGCCCTCCTCTTCCTCGGCAAGCGCTTCGCGCTCATCGGCAACCGGTGCCGGGTCCTGCACTGGCGCCGCAGGCTCGACGGGCTCCTCGTAAACGATTACCTCTTCCTCGGTGTAGGTCTCTTCGTAGACGATGCTCTCACCGGTCGCCGAGTCCTCGAAGTCGAAGGGAGCCGGGCCCCCTCCCGTCTCGGGCGCGATGGTGGAAAGTTCATCTGAGACCGGCTCGTAAGCATCGGCTGGAACCTCGTAGACCTCGGAAGGCTCATCGTCGGAGAAGACCGCGTGTTCCTGAGTCTCACCGGAGGGGGGACCGGGCGGAGGAGGGACGAGGTCCTGCTCATCGGTCATACCTGGCGGAGGCGGCGCCGGGTGCTCTTCGGTCGGATAGCTGGCTGCTATCTCGCGCTCTTCGGCTTCTGAATCCTTCTTGCGGCGACGAAAGAGGCCACGGCGCTTGGGCTTCTCTTCTTCGTAGTCGTCGTACTCCTCGTCGGCGTAAGCAACCTCTTCCTCGTCGGCGTAAGCAACCTCTTCCTCGTCGGCGTAAGCGATTTCTTCTTCTACGACCTCCTGGAAGCCCTCGGCCTCGACTACCTCTGCCACCGGCGCTGGTTGTTCGTCGGCCAGAAGCGGTGACTCACCGGTCTCTGACTCTTCGAACTCACTGATGTCGACTATCTCGGGACCCTCGTCAGATACCGAAGGGGCCTCGATCGAAGCGGCAGGCGGCTCGGGTGCTGGAGGCGGAGCAGGCGGCTCGGGTGCTGCCGACGGCTCGGGAACTGGAGGCGGAGCAGGCGGCTCGACTGCCTCGGGGGCCGGGGCGGAAGGAATCTCTGGTGCAGCGGGCGCTGGAGGCGCAACGACCTCTTCCGCTACAGGCGGCTCGGGCGCGATCGGTGGTTCGACGGGCTCTACCGGCTCGGCTGCCGCGGGAGGCTCGGGACGAACCGGCGGCTCGGGCACGGGGGCAGCAGCGACCTCCGTCTCCTGCTCTACGGCAGCAGACGTCTCCTCGGCTGGAGGGGCGACGGGAGGGGTAGAACTCTCAGGACGAACCGGTGCCTCTGGAGTGGGAGTCGTGGCAGATGCTGCAGGAGCAGGCGGAGATGAGCCCTCTGCGTCGCCCAGCTCGGCGAAAAGCTCTTCTCCGGCGAATGGATCAGGGCGATCTCCCACCTCGAAGGCCTCGACCTCGAGTTTGCGCACCTCGTCCTCGCGGGCACCGTGGCGCCGCTTCAGTTCGAGATGATCCTTGATTGCGTCGTCGAGAATTCCCATAAGTAATTGCTTCACGCACAGAGTAGGCGCTGGAGCCGCTGGTTTGGAGGATCTGGTTGCAGCCTGACAGGAACCGCCCACGCAACCAATGCGCAACCGGCAAAGCGGGCAACTGTGCTCTGACGGCCTATCCTGCAGGCACGAATCATGCGAAGTAGCGGCCGCTGGCCGTCCTTCAGCAAGGGGCTATAGCTCAGATGGGAGAGCGCCTGGATCGCACCCAGGAGGTCGCCGGTTCGAATCCGGCTAGCTCCACTTGAACGAACCTTCAGACAGCTCGCTACCCGAGATCTGGCTGGCGCGACACGGAGAGACCGAGTGGACCCTAAGCCGTCGCCACACCGGATCGACCGATATACCGCTGACCGACAAGGGGCGAGAACAAGCTCGCGACCTGGCCGCCAGCTTCGCAGGGATCGACTTCGACCTGGTGTTCTCGAGCCCGGCCAGCAGGGCAATCGAGACAGCTGAATTGGCGGGATTGAAGCCCGAGATCGACGAACGGCTTCGCGAATGGAACTACGGTGAGTACGAGGGTCTCACCACCGCCGAGATCCAGCAGGAGCGGCCCGAATGGTTTCTCTTCCGCGATGGCTGTCCTGGCGGCGAAGACCCGACAGGCATCGGGCAACGACTCGAGCCGCTGCTCGACGAACTCAGACAGCGGTCGGGTCAACGGATTGCGCTGTTCGGTCACGCGCACTGCTTTCGTGCTCTCGCTGGCTGCTGGTTGGGATTGGGCGCCGAAGCAGGCCGGGCGCTGACGCTTGGTACCGCCTCGCTTTCGGTCATAGGGGTAGAACACGAGCGTCCTGCGATCGCTCACTGGAACGCTGTCCCGCTGGTCAAGTCGCCCACCCCAGCGTCGACGCTGGACGCAACCCGTCAAAACCGGTAGCCGCTGACGCGTACTATCGCCGAATGCGTATAGACCAACAACTCGAAGGTCCGGAGCCGTCGTTTTCGGTCGAACTCTTTCCTCCAAAGAGCGAGGAGGCCCGTCAGGCCATGCTCGAGACGGTGGAGGAGCTGGGCGCACTCGAGCCGGACTTCTTCTCGGTTACCTACGGGGCCGTTGGTGCAACCCGCGAGGGCACGATCGAGACCGTGGCCACCATCAAGCAGGACTTCGGATTCGACGCCATGGCACACCTCAGTTGCGTAGGTGAAACAACCGAAGGGCTGCGGGGCATCCTCGACCGGCTGCGTGAAGTCGGGGTCGAAAACGTGCTCGCCCTGCGCGGCGATCCACCGCGGGGCGAAGGTGAGTTCGAACCGGTCGAGGGAGGACTGGGCGGATCGGCCGAACTGGCCGCGCTGATTTCAGCCGAGTATCCACAGATCGCAATCGGCGCAAGCTGCTTTCCCGAGGTTCATCCCGAGGCCGCCAATCTCGAGCAGGACCTGGAGTATCTGCGGACCAAGGTGGAAAGCGGTGCAGGCTTCCTGATTACCCAGCTCTTCTTCGACAACGACCTCTACTTCGACTTCGTCGATGCTGCGAGGGATGCGGGTATCGAGGTACCGATCATCCCGGGGCTGATGCCAATCTCGAGTTACTCGGCCATAGAACGCATGGCAGGTCTGTGCAAAGCGACCATCCCGGATCCGCTACGGGAATCGATGCTGGCGCTCGGTGGCGACACCGAAGCCGAATCGGAACTGGGCGTTGCCTATGCCTCGCAGCAGGCGACCGACCTGATGCGCCGCGGCGCTCCGGGCATTCACTTCTACTCGCTGAATCGCTCGTATGCGACTCGCTCGATCCTTGCCTCTCTCAGGGCCTCCAGGCCATGGGAACACGCCGAGGGAGACCTCGCAGCCGACATCAGCTGATCAACCTACGGCGCGGTAGGCGGGAAAGAACCCGGCTGGTGGTTCGCCGGTGATTTCCGAGGCAAGCCGCTCGTAGGAATCTGAATCGCAGATCACCTCGTGGGTGATGAAGGGGGAGTCTGCGTTTGCGAACCCCCGTTTGAACTGATCGAGGGAGTCACCCGGCGTAACCCCACCTCCGAGATTCAAGGGTAGTTCGGTCTCCTTGGAAAAATCGATCATCGTGGCAAAGAGGTTCTTCATCGGTGAGTCACCGAGACCGGCCTCGGCGGTGCCGCCGAGAAAGTAGTGGAGCATTCCATCGCTTCGAACCGCGATTGCGCCAGCGAGGATCTCACCCTCGTTGCTGGCGGTAACGAGCCAGGAAGCGGTCGAGCCGAACAATGTCTCGAAGTAGGAGTCATCGAACAGATAGCGGTCGGTTGCTCCAGTTCGAGCCATCGTCTCGGCATAGGCCCGCGAGAAACCGGCCAGTTGAGGCATCGATACATCGGGACCCTGGGTGATCTCCAGCTCCCAACCCCTGCGCTCATTTCGTCTGATCTGTTCACGCAGCCGCTTGCGTATGCCGCTCTCATCGGAAGGGTCCGAAATCCAGACTCGGGAGCGTTCGGTGCCGTCGGCGAGGAAAGGCGTGACTGCGATCGCATCGCGGAGGAAGAGACTCACCAAGCCGGCTGGGGACCAATCGAGCTCAGTCGCCTGAATAGGGTCAGTCGGAACACCACTGACACCCGGGTAGCCGTAGGGAGAAATCGCATCCTGTAAATCGGTACCCGGTATATCCCTGACCAAGAGCGGGAGCACAGGTCCGTCCTCAGCCAGTTTGAGTGAGTGGGTTACTCCCTCAGCCGAGAAGAACTCGGGGCTGCGAAAGAACTCAGCGCTGTCAGCCGCGGACTCACCGGCATCGGCGAGCAAACTCACGGCGTTGGGGGGATCCGACGGGTACAACTCACTCGTCTTCTGGCGGCTCGGGCATGTCTTGTCTGAACCCTCCCCAGATCTCGACATCGACCAACTCATTGCCGTGTCGAACATGCTTGCGGAGCACGCCCTCCTGCTTCCAACCGTTGTATATGACGGCCTTCTTGGCTGCCTCGTTGGTTGCGGGAATCCTGCCGTAGACCTTGTGAGCGCCGAACTCCTCGAAGGCTTTGAGATTGGTCAAACGCTCTGCCTCACGACCTACCCCATGGCCGCGGGCTCTGTCGTCGCCGATGATCGTTCCCAGCTCAGGAGCAGTCTCGCGATTTACTCCGTACAGAGCCGTGTAGCCAACCGGGTCATCTACACCCTCGAGCTCGACCGCCCACTTGCGATCGTCGCCTGAGTCGTCCATCGCGCGGTCCACCCAGAGTTTTGCGTCCTCCAACGTGAAGCTCTCTCGGTGTTCGAGCAGGTTGGCGGTTGCGGCAGGACTGTTGAACCAGCGGTGAACCGCCTCTGCGTCCTCGGGCCGGAACGGCCTCAATGAGATCCCTCGTGCCATCAGATCGAGCCTCGTTGAGCCTAGATCATCAGCCGCGATCGGAGGGGTTGGAGTCTCTCTCCTGCTCTGCGGCCCGGCGCAGTGGCGAGTCCGACGCGGAACCCGCATAGGCGTCGACCGCCAGATGTTGTGAGCGACGGCGGCGCAGAAGCGACGGGATGGTGAGGAGACAGATCTTGAGATCGAGGCGCGGCGATCGATGCTCGACGTACCAGACGTCGAGCTCGATCCGCTCCTCCCAGGGAATTCCCGCACGGCCGTTGATCTGAGCCCATCCCGTCAACCCGGGAGGCACCTCGAGCCTTCGACGCTGGTGCGGCGTATAGAGATCGATCTGAGCCGGCAGCGTCGGGCGGGGCCCGACTACCGCCATCTCTCCGGCCAAGACATTGAAGAGGTTGGGTAGTTCGTCCAGAGAAAGCGCGCGCAAAAGACGACCGACCGATGTCACCCGTGGATCAGCCGCGGTAACGGCTTCGCCAACCCCGACCGGATCGGAACCCTGCACCATCGTGCGTAGCTTCCAGAGCACGAAGGGCTCGCCGTGGAGTCCTGCACGAGGCTGGCGATAGAAGACCGGCCCCCGACCTGTGAGCCGAATAGCGATCAGACATAGGAGCAGAACGGGCGAGGTCGAGATCAGCGCAGTCAATGCGATACCGAAGTTCACCGCCCTCGGGAGTCCCTTGCCTGTGGGCTCGGTCATCTGGTCCCCTCGACCTTCTCCCAGCCGATCGGAACCTTGCCAGCGCGAATTCGATCCCAGGCTCCTACGGCGATCGAGGATGTGACCGTTAGGTAGTAGAAGGCAAGCTTGCCCGGACGAAAACCGCTCTGCCAACCGATAAGAGCGAGCAACAACAGTGCGATCTGCGCCGCGAAAGCAAGCGAGTAGATGATCCCGGAGCCGAGCAAGGCGATATTGGTCGCAAGCGCAATCAGATGGAGCCAGGGCGTGAGGTAGCGGCAGAGTCTGTGCGAGAGAATTTCCCAGTAGTAGAGGGGGCTGTATCCGCGAGGGGAGAGCATGCCCCAGCCGAACATCGCATCCCAGACCCCCCACATCATCCGACGCTTGCGACGGAACTCGCCCTCGACCGTCGGCGCCATCAACTCCTCGGCAACAGCGGAGGGCTCATACAGCGGACGCCAGCCTCGTTTGGTCAGCTCGAACGGAAAGGAGAGGTCTTGGCCACGGGATGGATGCAGATCTATGTAGGCCTCACGGCGCACGGCGTATATCCCTCCGTTACCTGCGGTGATCCCGGCCAACTGAGACTCCATCTCGCGTACCGCCATCTCATAGCGCCAATAGAGACCCTCCTGGTTACCGCCATCGCCACCTGAGAAGCGGACCTGTCCGCATACATAACCGACCTTTGGGTCGGTGAAGGACCTGAGCAAGCGACGCAGAGCGTCGGGTTTCCAGACGCTGTTTGCATCGGAAAACGCGAAGATCTCTCCGCGCGATTCAGCCACCGCTTGGTTCAAGGCTGCGACCTTTCCACCGCGGGGGAGATCGAGCACCAGATCCGCTCCGGCTGCTCTCGCGAGCTCGACCGTTCGGTCCTTCGAGCCATCAGAGGCAACTATCACCTGGAGCTGATCGCGAGGGTAATCGAGCTCCAATGCATTGGCGACCTTGTCGGCGATCACCGCTTCTTCGTCGTAAGCAGCGATTATCAGGCTGACCTGCTGTGGGGTCTGCGGAGCCTCTGGCTCTCGTCTGCTGCCCTTGCTGCCGCGCAGCCGGTCGAGGATCAAGAGACAGAGCGGATAGCCCAAGTGGGCATAGACGATCAGCCCGATCGAGAGCCAGAAGATGATCTCCAATGCCATGTCAGTGATTATCGGGGGATCCGCCCCCGTGATCGAGAAGACGGCGGTACAAAGCGGCGGTCTGCCGTCCGATCTGATTCCAGGAATACCGATCCGCAGCCAGGCGCAACGCAGCGTCGCCTAGAGAGCGAAGCTCTTCTGGAGACGAGAGCAGCTCGGACAAGAGCAAGCCAAGAGCGGTCGAGTCGCCAGCGGGGTGAAGGCGCGCAGCGCCTTCGGCAGCGATCTCCGGGAAGCCGCCTACATCACTCAGCACCAGGGGCTTGCCAAAAGCCAAAGCCGCGTAAAGCACTCCCGACTGCTCGATGTTGCGATAGGGCAGGCAGACCAGATCGGCTCTCCGCATGAATGCGGGAATCTCCTGATCGGGAACGAATCGCTCCACGAACCTGACCCGCCCCGGACGGGCGTCGGCCAGTTCTCTTATCTCGGACATCTCCATCATCGGCTTGCCGACCACCCAGAGCTCGGCGTCAGGAACCTGATCCAAGGCCTGAATCAGGACCTCGGTCCCCTTGTAGGGGCGGACGAGTCCGAAGGCGAGGATTACCGGTCCCTCTACCCCGGCCAGCTCCGGTGGGAGAGGCTCCTCTGTTGCCTGTCTGGTCAGGTAATCGAGTGCGCCGTGAGGAATTACATCTATGCGCTCTGTCGGGACTCCGAAATCTTCCGCGAGCCTGCGGGCACCGTGCTCGGTATGTGAGACGACCGCATCGAACTGGCCGAGCATTCTCGTGAGCTGATGGCCGATACGACTGTCTGTCTCGGGAAGGCGCCAGTGCATGGTGAAGACACGGGGGTGATGAGAGCCGAGCAGATGGGTGTCGAGCCCAGGGATCGGCAGCCACTGCCAGTGAACGATGTCCGGCCCTCCGGGCCTCTTTACCGATCTGGCGTAAGAGAGCATCTCCGGAATGTGCTCGGTCGCTCTCAGCGCTCGACGGAGTAACGGGTGCACAGAACCAAAGCGGTCCGCTGCGCGATAGAAACGCTCCTCGACCAGATAGCCCCTTGCCTCGGGAACCGGTCCATGGGAGAACTTGCTGGTCACCAACTCGACCTCTACCCCTGCATCTGCCAGACCCCCGCAAAGGGCATGGTCGTATGGCGGCGTGAAGGCAGGCGGGTCTACTACCTGAACCGAAATTGGTTTTGTCCCAGCCGTCTGCATCGGAAGCCATTGTCGCCTGCGAGGCGGCCAAATCGCGGCAACGCTGGTTCAGGGCTCAGGTAATTGCATCCTCATCACGAGATTCCGCCTCGATCACCTCGCTGGTCATGCGAGGCCCTCCGCCTTCGACCTCTTCCTCTGGCGCGTTGGCGCGCAGCGCGGATAGTCGCTCGAGCACCGCCGAGGGCTTCAGCATCGAGGCGGCGGCCCGCCGCTCGTGATCGTGCAGAAAGCCGGTTCCGATAAGAGCCAGTGGATACGCGACGAGCAGCGCAGAACGGATGGCAAACGAACCGATGCCTTCGATCGGGGTCAGGGCTACACCGACAGCTACCGCACCTCCAGCCAGAACCAGAACCTGCAGGAGCCGGAGCCACTCGTAGGGCACCGGGAACAACCGCTGGGTAACCACGAACATGATCACCAGCGTGATTGCGTACGAACAAACCAGCGCGACCCCTGCGCCGACGATGCCGAACCGCGGAATCAAGAAAAGGTTCAGCCCCACGTTTGCCGCTGTGCCGGCGATCGTTGCCGGAAAGCTGAACTCGGTCCTTCCGGTGCGCCCGAGAACGACCACCAAGACGAGATACAGGGCAAACAGCATCATCCCCAGAGAAACCAGTCCAACTGCCTCGTAGGAAGCAAAGAATCGCGGCGCCGCCAGCAGCCGGACTATCCAGGGAGCGAACAACCACAGGGCCGCAACGACGAGGCTGCATCCGGCAACGAACCAGGTCACGACCGCTGCGTAGGTTCGACTTGCCTCATCGTCGTCACGAATGCTGTAGGCGAGCGGCGGCCACGCGAGCTGGAAACCCTTGACCAGAACCGTCACCCCCTGCGCGAACTTGACCGAAAGCGAGTAGAGGCCGGCATCGGCGAGGCTTGCAAGTCGCACCAGCATCAGTCGGTCGATGAAGTTGAGCGAGTAGAGAGACAGCTCCGCCGGCATGGTCGGGAATCCGAATCGCAGCATCCTCTTGAGAAGCGCCGGATCGGGGCGGGCAAAGATCCGACGAGACTGCACGACCAGCAAAGCCAGCAAGAAGGCACCACCGCTGGCGTACTGGCCGAGCAGGAGACCCTGGGCTCCCTCCTGCCGGAAGACAACCAGATAGACGGTCAGAGGAATGGTGACCAAGACATTGGAGACGGTCACGACGAGATAGGCCTTGGCGCGCTCATCGAGACGGAACAGGGTCAGACAGAAGTCGTACATCGTGTAGATCCAGAGTCCGAAGACCGCGATCCTCGCGAGAGTGGGATCTGACTTGTCGAGCAGCAGGTCGGAGATCTCGTCGGCAAACGGAAAAGCAATCACCAAGGACAAGGTGGCGGTCGTGAACAGGAGGAAGAAGCCACTTGCCACGACGCGATTGGGATTCTCGTCCTCGCGGTAGAAAAAGCGCATCATCGCCTCGGTCATGCCCAAACGGATGATGATGCTGGCGGCGATCACGGTCGTAACCAATACCTCTGCTGCGCCGTAATCCGAAGGAGTCAGATAGCGGGTGTAGAGAGGCAGCAACGCAACTGCGATCAGCTTCGAAAGAACGCTGGAAGTCGTATAAGCGGCGCCGGTGGTTGCAAGGCGTCTGAGATAACCGCCCAAGGCCCGTCAGCTCCGCTTGTCGATACGGCCACCGAGCGCTGCGGCCACGGCAAGCACCGCCCAGGTGAGCGGATCGGTGAGAAACCCTGCGTAGCCCATGGTGTGGGCGAAGAGCAGGCAGAAACCAGCCGCCAACGCAATGCGTGTTTGCAGGATGGTGGCGCGTCCTGCCGCAGCTGGTAGAGAACCTCCGAGCCCCGGAGCAACAGCTCGCAGCCCACCAAAGAGTGTCCATACAGCTGTCAGCAAGACCAGGCCGTAGACGATCAAGCCGGCCAGTCCTTGCTCAGCTGCAATGGTGACGATCTCGTTGTGAGAGATCGATGTCTGATCTGGATCGAGGCCTTCCCGATCGGCAAAAGCCCGTGAGAAGGATCCTGAGCCCCAACCCGCGAGCGGGCGATCGGCCGCGAGACCCAAACCGCCAGAAACGAGGCTGGTTCTGCCACTCGTTGCGGCAGCTGCGGTACCGCGGGAATCACTGCTGCTGGCTCCAAAGAAGACCGCTGCCAATATCGCCACAACGGCGATCGGGGCTGCGATCAAGGCCCAGCGAAGGCGATACCTGAGCGCAACCAGAACGAGCAGTCCCACCACCAGAGAGATGAAACTCGACTGAGACCAGGCAAACAGCAAACCGGTCCAGACAAAAGCGAGGAGCAACGAGAGGGAAAGACTTCGTCGGCGTTCCTCGACCCAAGTCAGAGATGAGGCAACGAGCAAGATTGCTAGCGCCAGATAGCGGCCATAGATATTCGGGTCCCAGAACAGTGAGTTGGCGCGGAAGTAGAGATGGAAATCATTGGATGCGATGAGAGCCGGGTTCCAGAAGATCTCCCCGATCGCCGCTTGAACGATTCCCGTAGCGGCAAAGAGAACTGCCTCGACACCAACGACGATCAGGCACTTGAGCAGAACCTCTCTACTCCACTCGATCTGGCCCAGAGCCGCATACAACGCCGCAAAGGGCGCGAGGAAGAAAGCGACGGTGCGGGCGGCTGCGGTGATGTCATCGGAGTAGATCGCCTGTGCGGCAAAGACGATTACCGCCGCACCGAGCACGAAATCCAAGGGTCGCGAGGAGAGTCCCCTGACGGTCTCCGCACGCTCATCGATAGCGGTCCAAAGAGCAGCGATCGTAGCTGCGGCAATCACCAGGTAAAGGGGGATGAGAAGGTTTGCGGTGTCTCCTCCCAGGTCGACCGGGATTCGAAATGGCAGAGCTGCAACTGCAAGCAGTGGCACCGCGAGTCGATGGTGGCGGAACAGCCACGCGATCAGAACCAGTACGGCCATAGCCATCAAAGCTCCGACCGTCAGCAGCGCAGGATGTTCTCGTGGACCTGCCAACGGCCCATCCCAAGCCAAACCACAGACGAGCACGAAGGCCGAGATCAACGACGCAAGCAACGCGCCCCAGCGAAGCCTGCGATCTGCCACCGACAAGCCTGCGCCAGCCAGCAGGCCTGAAATCAGCAGGAGGACGAGTTGGAGCGAGTCACTCATCGATCGACCCCGGACTTGAGACGAATGGGTTCGCCCGCCGTAGCCTCCTTCTGCAGATCGGCCAGGCCGATCTTGAGGCGATACCTGCCTGGCGCGGCGGGCCTGCCTGAATCGTCGAGCCCGTCCCATGGAGCACAGTGACGTGCGGGACCGGAAAGCGGACGATCAGAGAACAGCCGCCGTACGGTCTCGGGTCGATCGAACGCGACGATCTCGGCGCTGACCGTGTCATCGCGCTGGAGCTGAAAGGAGATCGGAATACCTCTGCCGCGCTCGGACAGCGGACACTGACGGAAGGCGGTTCGCGTCGTCTGAACCTCGCTGATCACGGTTCCCTCTGCACGAAGACGCTGCGTTACGAAGATCGCAACGAGTGTCGCCACCAACAACACTCCGATCACGACGACCGGAATCGGATTACCTGCGCGTCGGTCCTTTGATCTCAGACGCCCGAGGCCTTGTCCGAGCCGAGGACCACCACCACGGAGGCTCCGCCTGCCTGCGGTCGGATCTCTGGGCTGATTGGCTGGATTACACCGACACCCACCGCTGCGGCGACCTTGCCAGCCGCGTCCTGGCCCGCGGGCTCGAAGAGGACGACGCTCGAATCAAAAGGCTGATCGCTGTTGCCAACCGGCGTGACGCGGTAACCGAGCTTCTTGACTTTGTTCGCATACTCGGCAGCAAGACCGGCTGAAGAAGTGCTGTTGAGCACCGCCACCTGCGTGTTGGCAGCCTCGCTGACCGAGCCTTGGCCGGAATCCGAGCCGCCACCCCGCGTGGTTGCAAAGACGATGCCGCCGATCAAAAGGAGAGCGCCCACTCCGATAACTGCAAGCACACGGGCGTCGGGGAGACGGCTGCGTGCTCCCGCTGTCCGCTCGCGCATACGCTCCTTGCGCTCAGTCGCCTGACGGGCGAGTTCCGCCCTGCGAAAACCTTCAGCTCGAGAAGCATCTTCGGCTGCTTCGGGGTTCTCGACCAGATACTCGGCGTTTTCCCGCAAACGGCGCACATCTCGTGCCTGGATGAAATAGAGGAGCGCCAGAACCGCCACCCCGAGGAAGGCGGCAATGCCTGCAATCGCACCTATCTGTTGAAGGATTTCCATAAGGGGGGGCGGCGGGGGATTCTAGTCGGCCAGCGGGGCAGACCCCCTGCCCGCGTGAAGTCCCTCAGGCATCGAGGGCTGAGGAGTTGGTGCGGCGCCGCTCGGAGGCGAGCTCGATCAACCATTCGGAGATGGCGGATTCATCTGCTTCCCGAACGAGCTCTTCGGCTCGCCCGACCGCTCCCTGAACCCACTCCGGGTCGACAGGAGCTCGTCTCACCGCACGCAAGATCCGCTCCGAAGAGGTCGGCTGGGAGCGCTCGTCTGTATTGAAGAGCTCCTCGTGCAGTTTCTCGCCAGGACGTCTGCCGATGACCTCTATCGCGATATCGGTCTCTGGCTCGAGTCCGGCAAGACGAATCATGTTGTGAGCCAGATCGACGATCTTCACCGGCTCACCCATGTCGAGTACGAAGACCTCACCGGTACCGGCCCCGAGATCTCCGGCGCGAATCACCAGCTGGACCGCTTCGGGAATGGCCATGAAGTAGCGGGTCATCTCTGGGTCGGTAATCGTCACCGGGCCACCGCGCTCGATCTGACTCCGGAAGATCGGAACCACGCTGCCGGAGGAAGCGAGCACGTTGCCGAACCGGACCGCCATGAACCTCGTCTGAGGATGCTTCTTTCCTGCCGCTTCGATGATCCACTCGGCGAGTGCCTTGGAAGCGCCCATCACGGTCCTCGGATCAACTGCCTTGTCGGTCGAAACCAGCAGAAAGCGCTCGCAGCCTGAAGCCGCTGCAGTTTCAGCGGTGACTCTGGTCCCGAGGGAGTTGTTACGCACCGCTTCGAGGGGGTTTGCCTCCATCAAAGGCACGTGCTTATAGGCAGCTGCGTGGAAGACCACATCCGGAGTGTGCTGCTGCATTACCTCGAGCATTCGGTCGGGCTCGCGGCAGTCGGCCAGAACCGCTTCGGTGCGAGCGAAGTGCCGCTCTTCGGTCATCTCGCGGTCGATCTTGAAAAGGTTGTCCTCGGCGTGATCGAGCAGGACGAGCTTCCTCGGACCGACCCTCGCGACCTGACGGGCGAGCTCGGAGCCGATCGACCCTCCCGCACCGGTGATCATCACCGTCTTGCCCTCGAGATACGCCGCGACCCGATCCAGCTCCATCACCACCGGCTCGCGCCCGAGTACGTCCTCGACCTGAACTTCGCGCAACTGCTTGGTCAGCTGGACGCCGCCGCGGAGGAGTTCAAAGACGGTCGGCAGGGTGCGAACGGCAACTCCTCGTTCGCGACAAGCTGCGACTACCCGTCCTCTGAGCTCACCAGGGGCCGAAGGAATTGCGATCGTGACTTCGTCGGGCTCGATCTCATCGAGCACCTTTCCGATCTCGTCGGTGGTGCCGAGCACTTTCACGCCATGAAGGCGCATCCCGCGCTTACGCGGATCGTCGTCGAGAAACGCCACAGCGTTTGCTCCGAGGTTCGGATTGAGCTGAAGCTCTCGGACGACCATCTGCCCGCCGGAGCCCGCTCCGACGACCAGCAGATCCCTCGAACCAGAGGCGGTCTTGCGCGAAGGCCGCTCTACGAACATCCTGACCAGCAATCGTGCGCCACCGACCAGGGTAAGTGTGAGTAGAAAGTCGAAGACGATTACCGAGCGGGGAAGCGGGTAAGAGAAGGGCTTGATCAGCAGAAAGCCGAGAACCAGGATGACCGTGGAAATCGCCACGGCGCGAAGCACCACCGCGTAATCAGTGAGGCGGAAGTAACGCCACCACTTCTCGTAAAGACCTGAGAGCGCGAAAACACAGAGCTTGCCCACCACGACGAACCCGATCGAGAGGGTGAGCATCTCGACATAGCGCTCGGGAATCCCGCCCTCGGCATCGAGGAATCGCAGGCGGAAAGCCAGATAGAAAGAGGCAGCAACGAGGATCGCGTCAGCGACCAGCTGGGAGATGCGGTGCCTGTAGACAGGGTCAAACCGTTCCATGCGAGAAAACGAGTCTAGTCGCCTGAACCGCCATCGCGAGGGAGTTCTCGTGCGCCCGCTCCGTGGCCAGCATCCCTAGGATGTGACTCACGATCGCTGACCTGAGGTTGACCGGTGCGGCGGTGACGAAACCCATGACTGACGTAATCCTTGACCCGCTGATCAACTTCTGTGTCGATGTCATCGGCAAGGTCGGCTATGCAGGGATTTTCGGTCTGATGCTGTTGGAGAGCGCCTGCATCCCCATCCCGAGCGAAGCGACGATGCTGTTTGCAGGCTTCAAGGTGAGCGACGGAAGCCTGACGCTCCTGGGAATAACGACGGCTGGCGTAGTCGGGAACCTGATCGGCTCGTGGATTGCTTACGCGGTCGGGTATTTCGGGCGACTCGAACTGCTCGAACGCCACAAGGTCTTCCACATAAACCAGAAGCACCTGGCTACGGCTGACCGCTGGTTCGAGCGTCATGGAGAGGCAGCGGTCTTCTTTACCCGCCTCCTGCCGATCGTGAGAACCTTCATCTCGCTCCCAGCCGGTGTCGCAAGGATGCCATTCGGACGATTTACTCTCTTCACAGTGCTCGGATGCATCCCGTGGGTTCTTGCGCTCGGGTACTTGGGGACGCTCGCTGGAGAGAACTGGCGTGAGTGGAAGGATTACCTGCACTACTTCGACTACGTGGTCGCTGTTGCAATCATCGCAGGGGTTCTCTGGCTGATCATCCGCTGGGTACAGAGCCGACGAGATGGCGGTTCAGATGGCGGAGCGGCGACGACCGACGCGGGAACCGGATCCTGAGCGAGGAAAACCAGCAGGTCGCCGAAGAACGGGAGATCCCGATCCGCCAGGCGGTCACCATGGGTCTGATCCAGGGACCCACCGAGTTGCTGCCGGTCTCGAGTTCTGCGCATCTGAGCCTCGGCCCCTGGATGGCAGGATGGGACTGGAATCAGATCGATCCAGAGATCCGCAAGAGCTTCGAGGTAGCAGTTCACGCAGGCACTGCGCTTGCATTGCTGATCGGTCAGCGGCGACTCATCGGTTCTGAGCTGCGCGCATTCGACCTTCGGCGGGCATCGGTTCTCTTGCTCTCGTTCATCCCTCCAGCGCTTATCGGCTACTTCCTGGAGCGACCGATCGAGCAGCGTCTCGGGGGTCCTGAATCAACCGCGGTAGGACTGCTCGCAGGCTCGGCTGCGATGGTCGCTGCCGACAGGGCCCCACAGGAGCGTGGGCGGGGAGATGCGACCGCTGTGGACGGACTCTGTCTTGGACTCGGACAAGCCGCAGCCCTGGCTCCGGGCGTGTCGCGTAACGGCGCCACCTTGACCGCGGCAAGGTGGCGAGGATTCAGTCGCGAGCAGTCGAACATCCTCTCGAGGACCGTTGCTCTACCGGTGATAGTCGGTGCGGCTTTGCTGAAGGGAAACCGACTGCGTAAGCGTGGCGTCTCGAAAGCAAATCGACGGGCACTGGCGGCTGGCACAGCAGCCTCTTTCGGCTCGACCCTCACCTCTCAGGCACTGATAGGGCTGGTCGAGCGCGACCGGGCGCTCTGGCCATATGCGCTCTACCGCAGCGGCCTCGCCGCGGTAACTCTGCTCAAACTCAGGTCGGAGCGCCGAGGACGGGCGCCTCGAAGCGCATCGGCTGCGACAAACGGCGTGCCGCACCGAAACGGCGCCGGAGGGAACGGCAGTATCGGGGCCATGTCCGGAGCCGAAGATTCAGGAGATGGCCCTTG
>JBEIRY010000075.1:0-7324 GCA_040375675.1 Thermoleophilales bacterium
AGCCGGTTCGACAGGCAACCGCGGAAGAGATCGATTCGGGAATAGGTCCCACCGGATTCATCGGACCGGTTGGGGCGAAGTGTCCGGTGATCTGCGATCTCGCAGTAGTCGGTAATTCTTATGTTTGCGGGGCGAATGCTGCCGACAGACACCTCACAGGGGTGGACCCCGGACGGGACTTCGAGGCAGAGCGCGCCGACATCAGATCTGTGCAGGCAGGTGATCTGACAAAAGGTGGCTCCGAGATAGAGATCGTCCCGGCGATCGAGGTCGGGAATATCTTCAAGCTCGGTACCCGCTACTCGGAGGCACTTGGTGCGACCTACCTGGATGAGACCGGCATCGAGCACCCGATAGTCATGGGGAGCTATGGCATCGGGCCGGCGCGGATAATCGCGGCCTCGGTCGAGCAGCGTGCCGACGAGAAGGGGATCTCGTGGCCGAAGTCTCTCTCCCCTTGGGATCTCTCACTGGTTCCGCTCTCCAAGCAAGGTGAGCCAGAGCGCAATGCCGCAGATGATCTCTACGCAGCGCTACTGGATGCCGGCATCGAGGTTCTCTACGACGATCGGGATGCCAACGCAGGAGAGAAGCTGACCGATGCCGAGCTGATCGGCTGTCCGCTGCGAGTGGTGGTCGGAAAGAAGTCCCTTGCCCAAGGCAAGCTCGAAGTTCAGGTGCGCAGCAGCGGCGCAGACGAAGCAATCCAGCTAGATGGTGCTGTCGAGACAATCGAAGCGCTGCTCGCAGACCTCGGCTGAAGTCCAACTACCTACGCATATGAGCAAAGAGACCAAGCGGAAGCAGGACAAGCTCGGCAGGCGCCGGCTCTTCGGGATCGACCGGTCTGGTCCATCTCCGAAGCAAACACAGCCTGGCGAACCGTTGCGCCCCTGGACGCTGCCCAATCTGGTGGGGTATTTGCGTCTGGCCGCGATACCGGTATTCCTGGTTCTCGCGCTCTCGGGCGAGGACGGACCACCTCTCTACGCCGCTGCGATTTTCTGGCTGATCGCAGCCGGGGATTACCTCGATGGGTTTCTCGCACGTGCGACAGGTCAGTACAGCCGCCTCGGCAGTTTGCTGGATCCGGTGGTCGACCGCGCAACGATTCTCGCCGGCGGCTACGTCTGCTGGCACTTCGAACTGTTGCCCCGTTGGGCACTTGCGGCGATCGCGGTCAGGGAGGTACTGACACTGCTGATGGCACAGGTCGCGCTGCGCAAGGGGGTGGCGATCGAGATCAACTGGTTCGGGAGGATCGCGGTGTTTCCGATAATGAGCGCGATCTTCTTCTCGATGGTCGTGGTGAGCGTGGCCTGGGACGTCATGTTGGTGCTCGGACTGGCTTTGGCGGTATTCGCAAGCGTGGTCTACGTGAGGGACTACTTTCGACAGACACGCTCGGGATAGGCTGCATGCAAACCTTCAACCTCTGATTGAGGGAAGCCTCTAGGCAGGCTATTCTCAGTCAAGTCGCCGATCCAGAAAGGACCGTCATGCATTGCCCCGAGTGCAGCTTCGTCAACGTAGAGGGAGCCAACTACTGCCAGAAGTGCGGTGTCTACCTCTCGCGTCCTGAGCCTCAGGACGAACCCACGACCATGACCTACACGGTCGATGAGTCCGGCGAGATGCATCAGGTCGATATCGAGGACATCGTTGCTCAGGCAGGAGCCGCACTGGTGATCAGATCTGGTGGTGGCCGCGCAGGGGAGAGCTTCTCTGTTTCGACTGATCAACTCTCGATCGGACGCAGCCCCGACTCGGGGATATTTCTCGACGATGTGACCGTTTCGCGCAATCACGCGCTGCTCGTCAAGCGCGGGGAAGAGACCTACATCGACGACCTTGGTTCGCTCAACGGGACTTACGTCAACCGGCAGAGGATCGAGTCACAGCAGCTTGCCGACGGTGACGAGATACAGGTTGGCAAATACAAATTGAGCTTCCTCGCCGGAGAGTCTGAGTAATGGACACGCAGACTGGTTCCACGCGTAATTCACAGGCGCGTCGCTCGTCCAAGAGGAAGGCCCTGACGATCGGAGAGGTCACGAAGATGCTTTCGGCGGAGTTCGATGACATTTCCATCTCGAAGATTCGCTACCTCGAAGACCAGAAGCTGCTCTCGCCTCGCAGAACGGATGGGGGCTACAGGCTCTACAGCCAGGGAGACGTCGAGAAGCTGCGCTCGATTCTGCGGATGCAGCGAGATGAGTTTCTTCCTCTTCGCGTGATCCGTAAAGAGCTCGCAGGAGGCGCAAAGAGGCGGCGCCGTGTCTCATCTGCCAGCACTACTTCGACTTCGGTCTCGACTCCTTCCCGCGAGCAGTTCACTCTCGAGGAGCTGATCGAAGAGACGGGTATCTCCGCCGAGCAAGCGGCAGAGCTCGCTGAGCATGGTCTTCTTACCCCTCGCAGGGGTGCGGTCGGTGAGGCGCTCTACGACGAAGCAGATGCGCAGATCGCTCAGGCCTGCGTGGAGCTGGCGAGATTCGGGGTGCACGGGCGGAACCTGCGTGTATTCCGTACCTCTGCAGATCGCGAATCCGGGCTCCTCGAACAACTGATCGGCCCATCGCTGAGATCTCATGACTCCGGGCGCAGGCGTGAGGCGATGGACAATCTCGAGAACCTCGCCTCGGTGACTGGCCACCTGAAGCACCTGCTGCTGATCAAGGACCTTCGCCGGATTACCGGCGAGGGCTAGTCGGTTGCCGCGCGTCAGGCGCAGGCGTTCGATTCAGTCACCTCCTCAAGGGGTCTGGGACTACGCCACCAACCCGAAGAACCTCTCGCGCTGGTGGCCCAGAACCACCTCTGTCAGGGATGTGTCGGGTTCGGGGCAGACGGTGGGGTCGCGGTGGACTCAGGTACTCCAGGCAAAGAGCGGCAAACGCATCGGGGCAGATCTCATCTGCACCGTCTCAGAGCCACCGACGATTTGGCGGTTTGAACAAGAGACCGAGGGAACTCCGTTCGAGCGGATGATGAGGACGGCCTGGACCGAGATGCGCGTTTGCCCTGATGACGGGGGAAGCGAGGTGCAGTTGGAGCTGGGGCAGAGGCTGCGCGGTCTCTCGCGACTCGGAGCACTCTTTGTGAGATCTGCATCGGTCAAGACTGCAGAGGAGGCCCTGGAAGCGCTGGAGGCAGCGCTCACCGGAAAGGCAGAGGGTTCAGCGTGAGCGAGCAGAAGTCAACCGAACAGGGGGCGTGGTGGGGATGGGCAGCCGGCGAGGATGTCGCCCCGCTCGCCGGCCAGGTGAAAGATCTCCTGGCAGAGCGGTTCGGGTCGCATCTGTCACCCCCTGCGCCTGCGGTGCGCCCGAGTGAGATCGAGCTGCCCGAGGCTCGGCCGATCCCGGGCGGTCTGGATTCCAGTTTGGGATCACTCCTCGACGAAGGTGAACCAGAGCGCCTGAGGCACTCTGCGGGGATGAGCTACCCGGACCTGATCAGGCTGAGAGCCGGAGAGATCGAACACGCCCCCGATGCGGTCGCATTCCCGCGGAACGCCGATCAGGTGGAAAGTCTGCTGGCAGAGTGTGCCGAGTCGGATGTAGCGGTGATTCCATTCGGCGGCGGCACCAGCGTGGTAGGGGGCGTGCTTCCGGCCCGCGGGCGCCACGAGGCGGTGATAACGATCGATCTCGCTGGCCTCCGTAAGGTCGAGGTTGATCCGAGGTCGGGAACTGCCCGAATGGGACCCGGGCTTCGCGGACCGGAGGCCGAAGCGGATCTCAATCGCCAAGGATTCACCCTGGGCCACTTCCCGCAGTCGTTCGAGCGAGCCTCGATAGGCGGCTTTGCCGCCACGCGTTCAGCGGGTCAGGCTTCGAGCGGCTACGGGCGCTTTGATGACCTCGTTACCAGCATCGAGATGGCGGCCCCCATCGGCACCCTGAAGACACTGGAGACGCCTCATACGGCAGCAGGCCCATCTCTGCGTGAGGTAGTGATCGGTTCAGAGGGCTCGCTGGGCGTGATCACTGAGGTGGGCTGCAGAATCAAACCTGCACCCGAGAAGGAGATATTCGAGGGCTGGATCGCCGAGGATTTCGCGGCCGGGTGCGACGCGGTCCGAAGGCTCGCGCAATCTGGCTCGCTGCCGGATGTGGTCAGGGTGTCCGATCAGCAAGAAACAGAGGTCGGGCTTGCCATGTCGAGCGCGTCGCCTCGGATCAAGCGCATGCTCGATCACTACCTCGGCTTGCGCGGCAAGCGGGGCGGCTCGTTGATCATCTGTGGCTGGCAGGGAGAGCGAGACTCGGTGGGCAGCAGGCGCAAGGCATCACGGCGACAACTCCGCCGCTCGGGCGCAAACCCCTTGGGTGCGGCACCAGGTAAGTCGTGGGAACACGGGCGCTTCGACGGGCCATACCTGCGCGATCACCTGATCGACAGCGGAGTCTTCGTGGAGACGCTTGAAACAGCACACACATGGTCGAGGCTGGGGGAGCTGTACCGGGTGGTCGGAGATTCCATACGCGCCAACCTGGGTCCATCGGCAATCGTAATGTGCCATCTCTCGCACGCCTATTCAGACGGTGCCTCGCTTTACTTCACATTCCTTGCGCCGGTTCGCCCTGGAGACGAGATCGAGACCTGGAGTCGGGTGAAGAGCGCGGCATGCGACACGATCGTCGCTGCAGGGGGAACCATTACGCACCACCATGCGATCGGGCGAGATCACGCTCCTTGGCTGCGCCCTGAGATCGGTCAGGTCGGACTGGACACCCTGATCGGTATCAAGGAGAGGATCGACCCAACCGGGATCATGAACCCCGGCGTACTGATCGGAGACCAGACCTAAGAGTCGCGCGCGCTCGGGTCGCAGACGCTCGCCGAACCGCTGCGAGGGTCACGGCTTGCCGGAGCGATCTCGCCTCTCAGCACGCTGGTTCCGACGGCTGGACCAGTGCCGGACTTGGCGACCTTCTTCAACCCGGCCTCGATGGCACTCCTGGAGGCAATGGTCAGCTCGAGGCAGCCATATGTGCTGTAGGCGGGCTCGAGGCCCCTTGGCACCGGTGCCGGGCCAGTCAGCTTGCCGGTCTTGCCGACCACATCGCGAGCGAGTGGGTAGGCCTGCTCGGGGTTTCGGTAGAGCCAGAGCACATAGCTCTCATCAGGAGCGGTTGGTGCCAAGCCGCTGACACTGACCTGAACTATCGCCGCGCCACTGGCGGCAACCACGACGGCCTGTCCGGTACCCGTTGCTTGATCGGTAACCGGCGCCAGTGGAACTAGAGTGGCTGTCCCGTTACCTCCAGCGGAGCTCCCCTGGTCATCCTTGCCACCGAGCAGGGTGATCCCCAAAACCACGGCAATCGCCAGAACTGATGCGGCTCCGCCCAGCACGGCAGCTTTCGGGTTTCTCTTCAGCGCCGCCATGAGGCCGCCCACACGAGTTGCAACACGGGACGAGAAGGATTCGCTCGGTGTGGCTCTGGTCGGAGAGCGATATCCGGCCGATCCGCTTGCGGCGGCGGACGACTCCGTAGGTGAGGGAGGAGCAGTGGATGAACTGATCGATGGAGGCGCCTGCGGGGGCGGGGCAGGCGTGGCCTGTTGAGGAGGCACAGAAGCGGCCGCGGCACGACTGTCATCGGCCTGTGGGATTTCCGGAATCTGTGCCGCCGGGAAGACGAGCCGCAGGCCACTGGCAATGGCAACGGTGCGTCGCCTGAGATCAGAATCGCTTCGGATCGAAGAGATTGCATCGGCCTCGGCTATCGGATCCGCCTGGCCGAGCAGCCAGTCACTGACGGGGTGAGGAGGCGGCTGCTCTCCCGGAGCAATACTCGAGATTGCAGATCGCGCTCGGTCTGCGGCCGCCGATGGTTCCACGCCGAGTAGTGCAGCGGCTTGTGCGTAGTCCTGGCCCCCTTCGAGGAACAGCTGAAGGAGGGCGCGGTCTGAGTCGTTCAGGGGCATCTGCCCTCTAGGCTAGCCTGCGAGCGCAATGGAGTCCTCCGAGCCGGTAAGCCACCTAGACGAGTTGATCGGCACCGAATGGCTCGAAAGCGACGAGACAACCGCCAAGGGCCGCTTCGCGGTAGCTCAGCACCACAAGCAACCCTTCGGCTTGGTTCATGGCGGCCTCTACTGCGTACTCGCTGAGAGCATCTGCTCCAGAGCTACGGCCGCAGCCGTCTGGGACTCAGGTCAGATAGCGGTAGGGCAGTCAAACGACACTTCGATGCTCAGACCGGTTACAGGGGGGCATGTAAACGCTACGGCCACCCGCAGACACGCTGGGCGCACTACCTGGGTGTGGGAGGTCGACCTGACCGATGATCAGGGTCGTCTCTGTGCGGTTTCGAGGATCACCATGGCGGTCCGCCCCCGGCCTGACGAGTCAGGGTCTTAGCGGGGCAGGGGGCGGAGCGAGCCGAAGCGGTTCGTAATGGGGAGCCTGCGGTCCCGCCCGAAAGCTTTGGAGGAGATGCGTGTTCCGGGGGGAGCCTGGCGGCGCTTGTATTCGGCGCGGTCGACCAACCGTATGACCTCGTCCACCACGGAGGCGTCGAATCCCTCCTCGACTATCTGGTCGCGACCGAGATCACGCTCTACATAGCGCTCGAGTATCGAATCGAGGGTTTCGTAGGGCGGCAGGGAATCTGAGTCGAGCTGATCCGGGCGTAGTTCCGCGCTCGGGGCGCGATCGATGATCGAACCTGGCACCGAGCTGGCTGCACCGCGGTCGCCGCGCGCGTCGATCAGCTCGTAAACCAGTGTCTTGGGAACGTCTTTGATCGGCGCAAAACCGCCTGCCATGTCGCCGTAGAGGGTGGCGTATCCAACGGCCATCTCGGACTTGTTACCGGTTGCGAGCGGCAGCCAGCCGAATTTGTTCGAGAGCGCCATCACCAGTGTTCCGCGAATACGAGCCTGCACGTTTTCCTCGGCCAGACCAGGCTCGGTTCCCTCGAACACAGACTCCAACAGGTCGTCGTACGAACTCATCGCCTCACCGATGGGTAGCTCGATCAGGTCACACCCGAGTTCAGCCGCCATCTCGCGCGCATCTCCTTGGGTCTCTGGGCTCGAGTGGGGGGAGGGCATCACCACGCAAACCACCGACTGTGGACCGAGAGAATCGCTCGCCAACATGGCCACCAAGGCAGAGTCGATTCCACCCGACAAGCCGAGAACGACCCTTTCGAAACCGTTCTTTCGGGTGTAATCGCGAAGGCCGAGACACAGCGCTTCATACACCTCATCGAGGTCTGGCAGAGAAGGAGAGATAGGGTCTGATCCGCCGCCGCTCGAGGCACCTAGTTCTACGACCAGAAGATCCTCCTCGAACTGCGGGGCG
>JBEIRY010000032.1:0-18575 GCA_040375675.1 Thermoleophilales bacterium
AGGGCCAACTGCACCACCAGTCACCCGATGGTCAAGAACCGCTTCGTGGTCGAGGTTGGCGATACCGACCAACTGAAGCAGTGCATCTCGCGACTGAGGCACGTCGAGTCGGTCTTCGATGCCTACCGGGTGACCCCGGGATCATGAGAAGAGCGATTTCGGGCCTGGCTGGCCTCCTTCTGTTCATCATGATTCCATCGACTCCGTCCGAGGCGGCTACATCTACGATCGCAACAGGTTCTGGAAACACCTTCTCCGCTCTCTCGTACTCGATAGATCAGGGCGACTCGGTCGTCTTCAGCAACACGGACGGCCAACGCCACAACGTCAAGTCGACCTCGCTTTTCGAAGGCGATTTCCTATTCGGAACGAGCACGGTACAACCGGGGAGCTCAGGACCTGTAGAGGGAGTCGAATTCCTCGCCACCGGAAGCTATCCGTTCTTCTGCGCATTCCACCCCGGAATGGAGGCATCTCTGATCGTTGGCCCGGGTGGTTCTCCCTTGGAGCGACCGCGCGTAAGCACCAGGATCTTGACCTACCGCAAGAGATTCCTCGTGCGCAAGGGCTACCTGCGAATCGAACTCACCTCCGCGGTATCGGTTCCGTCGCTGAGCCTGAGAGTCGTCAGGGCCTCCCGCGAGCTGGCCGAGGTATCCGCAGACCTGACGGCCAACACCGCCAGGGTGATCGAAGTCCGGTTGCCGGCTTCCTTTCGGCGCCGATTGGCGAGCATGAAGGTCGTCCGGATCGGCATCCGCGGTTCGGTTCCGTATGGAACCTTCGAGAGCGCAGAGCGAAACTTCAGGTAATCGTCAGTAGACGATCCGCAGTGCGGCTGGATCGACAGACCACTCGGCGCGGCTGAAGTCGCCGATGTAGTCGCCGTCCACATGGAGTGGGAGGGATGCGTCCACTGAGTCTTCTGCCACAGCCTCTGCAGTGATCTCTTTCAGACCGGCTTGATGGACGACCTGTCTGGAGTCCGGCACGGCAAGTCGTGAGCTGAGCAGGCGCGGGATCAGGCTCGGTGCATCGCGCTGGGCAAACAGCTCCAGAACTGCCAGCCCGAGCCTTCCGTCGTCGAGCTCAACCCCCTCGCACAGCTCTATCGGCCGGGAGCCGAAGTAGGTGAAGGGAGAGGAGTTTTGGACGATTGCTGTTGCACCGGTCAGCCCTGATATCTGACCGGCAGACACTCGGACCTTGGGGGGAGATCCCAGGCAGTACGAGTAGAACGAGCTGAGTGCGGAGTAGGCATAGAACCACTTGCCGGTATTGCTCTTCAGTTTGGGGTTCTCGTCCACCCGCTTGACCACATCGGCGTCCAATCCGAACCCAGAGGCAAAGAGGAATCTGCGCCCGTTAACCACACCCAGATCCATCGGGCGGGGGGTAAAGCTGTCGGCTATCGCGATCAAGTGCTCTGCGGCATCGACCAAGTCGAGCGGAATCCCCAGGGTGCGACAGATGACATTGGTCGATCCCCCGGGCAGCACCGAAACAGGGGTACCGGAACCAGCCAGCCCGTTCGCGACCTCGTTGAGAGTGCCATCTCCACCGAATACGACGACCAGGTCGAAGCCTTCCCCGGCGGCCTCTGCAGCCAGCCTGGTCGCGTGGTTCGCCTCCTGGGTTTCCACGGCCTCCACTTCGTAGCGAGCCTGCAGGGCGTAGACGACGAGGTTCTTCAGCTGACTCGAGACTGTCGTCGCGTAGGGATTGACCACCACCAGGATCCGTTTGCGCTCGCTCGGGTCGGTGGAGCTCTGCTCGATCCTTGCGTCTGAACGAATGTCTGTGCTCATCGTCTCCACGGCTCTATTTTCCGGCAGGGTTCCCGCCTGGAATCAGGTCTCCGAGTTGATCAGCGTCGGAGTCTCCGGTTGTGACGTACCTCACCAGATCTCCGCTGTCCTCTTCGGCTACATAGCCGGCCTCCACCAGAAGATCGAGGTGTCCCACTACCTCCGAAATGGTCAGGAATGCCTGCGTAACTGCGATGTTGCCCCAGATCTCCTGCGAGATCTCGTATCCAGTGCTCATACCGCCTTGGACCAGGCCGTAGATTTTTTCGGCCCGGCGCTGATAGAGATTGAATCGTTCGTCGATCAGCGGGACGTGGTCGAGGATCGGCTCGCCGTGACCGGACAGGACCAACTCGGCTGGGAGATCCCGGGTCATCTTGAGCGACGCTATGTAGTCGATCAACGCCCGGGTCCTTTCCGATGATCCATCGAGGGGCCGCGACAGCAGGGGGTTCGACGAGATCTTTGCAATCAGATGGTCGGCGGCGATCAAGATCTTTCGCTCCTCATCCCAGAAGCAGGTGTCTGAGGGACTGTGACCGGGCCGATGCTGGACCGCAAGGCTGCGGTTTTCAAGCTCGATGATCTCACCGTCTTTCAGTGGACGAGTCACGGTTGCGCTGCCACCCCATGCGCGGAAGCTACGGCTGACCGACTGCAGTGCCGTCGCAACATCCTCGGGCACGCCGTTGCGTCCCATCACCTCAGTTGCGCGCTGATCTTCGATTTCGGCGTCTTCCTCGAATCGTGCGAGGTAAGGGGCCAGCAGGTCGAGAGCCGCTATTTCGGCCCCTGACCTGCGGCTGACGATCTCGAGCAGACCCATGTGGTCTATGTGCTGATGAGTGACGATGATCAGCTCGAGATCCTCTACCGAATAGCCGAGCCCCTTGAGGCCGCTTTCGAGCTCATCCAGTGACTTGCCTGAGTTCGGCCCTACGTCGACCAGGGTCAGGGGGGTGTCCTCGATCAGGTAGCAGTTGACCCTGCCGACCGCAAAGGGAGTCGGTATGCGAAGAGCGTGCAGACCGGCATCTGCCGCCATCTCCCATCCGCGGGGATCGCCCATCTCCTTCGTGTCGCCGCTGCCGCTCATGAGCGGATCATCTCCAGCACCATGTCGCGTTTTTCGACCATGTCGTCGCCCGAGACGAGCGACTCTAGGTTCAGGCGCAACAGCGGTTCGGTATTCGACGGCCTTACGTTGAAGTGCCAGTCCGGATAGTCCACGGATATCCCGTCGAGTGTCGAGATCTCGGCATCTGGGAAGGCATCGGAGATCTCGGCGATCTTCGCCGAGGGATCGGCGACATCGGAGTTGATCTCGCCCGAAATGAAGTACTTGCTCCTCATCGGTTCGAGGATCTCGGACATCGTCTTCCCCGCCTTGGAGAGCAGCTCACAGACCAGTAGTGCGGGCAGGGTCCCTGAATCTGCGCAGTAGAAGTCGCGAAAGTAGTAGTGGCCCGAGACCTCTCCGCCAAAGACGGCCCCCGTCTCGCGCATCATTGCCTTGAAGAAGGCGTGTCCTACTCTGCTGACGCGAGCGGTGCCACCGGCCTGCGAGACGAGATCAGGTACCGCGCGGCTGGCACGCACGTCGTAGAGAATCTCGGCTCCGCCGTTGCGTTCGAGGATCGCTTCAGCCAAGAGAGCTGTGAGAAAGTCGCCATCCACGAACTCGCCCGTTTCGTCTACGAAAAAGCACCTGTCGGCGTCGCCGTCCCAGGCAATACCAAGATCCGCCTGCTCCTCGACCACGGTTTTGCAGATGAGTTCCCTGTTTTCGGGGAGCAGCGGGTTGGGTTCATGCCCGGGAAACTCTCCGTTCGGCTCGAAGTAGAGGGGGGTCAGTTCGAGAGGAAGTTCCTCGAGTAGCGGGCCTGCGGTTGGACCGGCCATGCCGTTGCCGCCATCCACGACCACCTTCATCGGCTTGACATCCGAGCGGTCGATCCAGCGCTCCATCGACTGCTTGTAGCCCTCGGCCACTTCGACGGTCTCGACAGTTCCGGGCTTGGCGGCATCGACCGATCCGGCCAGCGCGAGCTCGCGGACCTGCTGGATTCCGCTGTCGCCAGAGAGGGGGAGGGCATTGCGTCCCACCAGCTTTGCGCCGGTGTAGGCCTTCGGGTTGTGAGAGGCGGTGATTGCTGCTCCTCCATCCAGATCCTGGGAGCCGACCAGGAAGTAGAGGACCTCGGTTGCAGCCTCGCCCGCGTCCAGCACGCTGGCGCCGGCGCGGCTGGCGCCTGCCGCAAAGCTCTGCGCCATCTCGGGAGCCGTCAGCCGCATGTCGCGCCCAAGGCCGATCCGTATCTCTGAGCAGTCCTTTCCTTCTCGCTCGGCAAGCAGTCGTACGAAGGCGTTGCCGACTGCTGCTGCGGTGCTTTCGTCCATTTCCTCGCCGTACAGACCTCGCAGGTCATAGGCCTTGAAGATTCCGTCGGGGAGTAGTGGATTCGAGTCCGGTGGCATCACCCTCAGATCTTCCCCTCTAGCTCTTCCAGGCTCTGCTCGAGCGTCTGTGGCATCACGCGCGTGTCTCCGAGCACCGGCATGAAGTTGGTATCTCCACCCCAGCGTGGAACCACATGCATGTGAACGTGGTGCTCCACGCCAGCGCCGGCGACCCTCCCTTGGTTCATTCCCACGTTGAACCCGTGCGGGTCGTATGCATCTTGCAGCGCCGACATCGCGCGCTGGGTCAGGGACATCATCTCCGTGAGAGTGTCCTCGGGGAGGTTTTGCAGGGCACCGAGATGTTCGTAGGGAGCGACCATGAGGTGTCCGTTGGTGTACGGGAACTTGTTCAGGATCACGAAGCAGTTGTCGCCTCTGTGGAGGATCAGCATCTCGCGGTCGTCGCCTGCAGATCCGGCGGCACAGAAGACGCACTCCTGTTCGTTGTCCTTGCTTGCGTCTTTCACGTAGTTGAGACGCCAGGGCGCCCAGATTCGATGGTTTGCCATCGGACCATCGTAGGGGTGAGCGGGAATTCGCCCTCTGCCGGCTAGAGCCAGCCGCGCTTGCGGAACCAGGCGACCATGCCAAGCAGCAGTCCGGCCATCAGCCCGATCACAATCCAGAACGCGGTCCCGTCGCCCTGTCCGGGAACACCCACGTTCATGCCCCAGATGCTTGCGAGCAGGGTGAGTGGGAGAACGATGACGCTGATCGAGGTGAGGACCCGGAGGATGTCGTTGACCCGGTGGCTGATCACCGCTTCGTTCGACTCCTCGAGGGCTTCGACTACCTCCTTGTAGTTCTCGAGCATGTCCCAGATCCGCTCCTGGGCGTCGACGATGTCGTCGAAGTAGATCTCCAGATCGAGGTCTGCTGCCAGGTAGCGCTGCTTGACGCGTTCGAGGTCGGTAAGCACCGGTCGCTGAGGGCGAATCACCTTGCGGAAGTTGATGATCTCCTGCTTCACGTTGGACAGGTCACGCACGATCTCCTCGGAGCGGCCTGAGAAGATCTCTGCCTCGAGTGCGTCGAGCTTGTTGCCGACCTTCCTCAGCATCGGGAAGCAGTAGTCGAAACCGTCGTCCACGATCCGGTACAGCAGATAACCGGAGCCGCGAGAGAAGAGCTCTTCACGCAGGTCTTCTTTCTGGCCACAGCGATCGAACAGATAGTCGACGGGGGGGAGTGGGCGATTGGGGATGGTGATCAGGAATCCCTGGCCGACGAAGATGTCCAGCTCTCCGGTCACCAGCCTCCCGACCTCGGCGTCGAAGACGGGGAAGTTCAAGACGATGAACATGTAGTCGTCGTAGCGGTCGATCTTCGGCCGCTGGTTGCGTGAGAGGACGTCCTCGAGGTCGAGCGCGTGGAAGTCGAAGTTCTCTTCCAGCCAGGTCTGTTCGACGGCGCCTGGGGCGTCGATCTTGATCCAGCGCAGCCCCTCGGCTACGACCTCTTCGATCCGCGGGCCGCGCTGCTCAGGCGTTCCGGGTACGACCAACCCACCGGAACGCTGCCTGCGCAGCCGCGGCCGACGGAGGCTCGGGATCCGCCGCTCGTTCGCCATCGGTGTTGGTGGTCGTTTCCATTGCCTGAAAGACCTTACAGGCCGTGGGCGGGGTTTCGTGGGGGACCTTTTGCGCGTTTGGTCTTGCGTCCGCGGGAGCGGTTGCTATAGTCCCGCCTCACATAGTCACCACATGAAGAGGGGTGGAGGGACTGGCCCGATGAAACCCCGGCAACCACTGAGAGCGAAAGCTCGAGGAAGGTGCCAAATCCAGCAGGCATTCAAGGCCTGGAAGATGTGGGAGATGTCCTCAACCGGACCTCCGCACCAACTTCCAGGCGGAGGTCCAAACGTTTTAAGGGGATATCGAGGCTGTGAACGAAAAATCACTCAGATGCAAGGAATGCGGTGCCGAGTACGAACTCGATGCGAGTTTCGTCTGCTCTGACTGTTTCGGTCCGCTCGAGGTTGCTTATGACTTTTCTGGCCTCGATGCCGATGAGGTTCGCCGTCGGATTCAGGCAGGCCCGCAGACCATTCGCCGCTACGCCGATTTCCTGCCGATAGGTGTCGGTTCGAGCGATCCACTCTGCACCGGTATGACGCCCCTGATTCGCGCCGACCGGCTCGGGGAGCGCCTGGGTCTGGAAGAGCTCTGGATCAAGAACGACGCTGCGAACCCGACCCACTCATTCAAGGATCGGGTGGTCTCGGTAGCGCTGGCACGTGCCCGCGAGCTCGGGTTCGACACGGTGGCCTGCGCCTCCACCGGCAATCTCGCCAACGCGGTCGCGGCCCACGCATCGGCTGGCGGCTTCGAATCTTTCGTTTTCGTTCCCGCCAACCTCGAAGAGCAAAAGCTTCTGGCCACCGGCATCTACGACACCGAGCTGGTCGGAGTGAGGGGCACCTACGACGATGTCAACCGTCTGTGCACCGAGCTTTCCCAATCTCGCCCCTGGGCTTTCGTCAACGTGAACCTGAGGCCCTACTACTCAGAGGGCTCCAAGACCCTCGCCTACGAGACGATCGAGCAGCTCGGCTGGGAGCTCCCGGACCGGGTCGTTTGTCCAGTTGCGTCGGGTTCGCTCTTCACCAAGATCGGCCGGGGTATCCGAGAGTGGCTCGATATCGGGCTCGTTCAAGGCGAGATGCCTACCTTCTCGGGCGCACAGGCGGCAGGCTGTTCGCCGGTTGCTACTGCTTTCCAGGAAGGCCACGAGGTCTGCCGCCCACAGAAGCCTGACACGATCGCCAAGAGCCTCGCCATCGGCAACCCCGCCGACGGTATCTATGCCCTCGAGCTGGCGCGCGAAACCGGCGGTTCGGTCGATTCCGTCACCGATGACGAGATCAGGTCCGGAATCAAACTGCTGGCTGAGACAACCGGCGTCTTTACCGAAACAGCGGGCGGCGTGACCATTGCAACGCTCGCAAAGCTGGCTGAGGCGGGCAAGATCGATCCGAGCGAGCGTGTGGTCGCCTACATAACCGGGGACGGTCTGAAGACGCTCGATGCGACCAGAGAGAGTTTCGAGATGAGCGAAATCGATCCGAGCGTCAAGGCCTTCGAGGATGAAGTCGAGGCGGTCGGGGCCGCGAGCTGAGACACGAAAGGATTACGAACCGATGTCAGTAACCGTCAAGATTCCGAGCCAACTCCGAGTTGCCACTGAAGGCGCAGAGGAGGTCGAGGTAGAGGGCTCGACCGTAGGCGAGGCGCTCGACGCGGTGTTTGCCGCCCACGGCGATCTGCGTGAGCGAATCACCCAAGATGGCGACTTGAGGCGCTTTGTGAATGTCTATGTCTCCGGTGAGGACATTCGCTTTCAGGACGGGCTCGATACCCCCATCTCCGACGGAGATGAGGTCACGATCCTCCCCGCAGTGGCTGGCGGCTGAGACTCACTCCCGCCGTATCCTCTGCGTGTGACCGGCGGCGATAAATTACCCCCAGTTGCGATTCTCTGCGGTGGCAGAGGCACGCGGCTGAGCGAGAGGACCGAATCGCTGCCGAAGGCCCTGGTCGAAGTCGGTGGGGTGCCGATCCTCTGGCACGTGATCGGGATCTATGCGGCCCAGGGCTTCGATGAGTTCCTGCTGCTCACGGGCTACAAGGGCGATCAGATCTCGCGTTGGACCGAAGCCGTGGAGTGGCCAGAGGGCGTAAGCGTCGAGTGCCTCGATACGGGAGAGGAGACCCAGACCGGTGGACGGACGCTGCAGGCGGCTGAGCATCTGGGGCAGAGACGGTTCGCGCTGACATATGCCGATGGTCTTGCCGATATAGATCTGGCTGCCGAGGTCGCCTTTCACGAAGCGCACGGTGCCGCAGCCACCATGACCGTGATCAGACCCGAGTTGCAGTTCGGGCTGGCGCGGATAGACGATCGAGACAAAGTAGAGGGGTTCGAGGAAAAGCCCATCCTGGACGGCTGGGTAAACGGCGGGTTCTTCATCTTCGAACCGGGCGCTGCCGAGTACCTGAGCGAGGACTCGGTCCTCGAGCGTCAGCCGCTGGAGGCATTGGCCGCCGCCGGCGATCTGCTGGCGTTCAGACACCCGGGCTTTTGGAAGTGCATGGACACCTACAAGGACCGTCAGGCACTGGAGGACCTTCTAGGTAGCGGGCCTGCTCCTTGGGGAGGGTGGGACTGATGGGCTCTTCGAAGGCTCTCGTGACCGGATCCCGTGGTTTTGCCGGTGGCTGGCTTTGTCAGGCGCTGCTCGATCGAGGCTACGAGGTCGCCGGTCTGGATCGTCCGCCCACCGGGGAGCGCACATCGTCTCTGGTACTGCTCGGGATAGAGGATGAGGTCGAAGACATTCAGATGGACCTGCTCGATGGCGAGGGCGTTACAGGTGTGGTGGGTCGCTACGCGCCTGATCTCGTCTTCCACCTTGCTGCCCAGACCCAGGTTGGAGAGGCGAATCTCTCGCCCCTGCCAACGCTGGAAGTGAATGTCGCGGGCACCTGGAATCTGCTGGAGGCGGTTCGTCTGCTCGACAACGGGCCGCGGACGGTGGTTGCCTCATCGGACAAGGCCTACGGCGCGCAGGAGGACCTTCCGTATCGAGAGAGCGCGCCGCTGCTTGCAAGCTATCCATACGACGCCTCGAAAGCGGCAGCTGACCTGATCGCGCGCTCCTACTGGTCGACTTACGCGTTGCCGGTTGCGGTGACCCGCTTCGCGAATCTTTATGGCGGAGGAGACCTCAACTTTGCTCGGCTGATCCCGGAGACGATCGGCGCGGTGCTCTCTGGCAGGGCCCCGACCTTGCGGTCCGACGGAACGCCCGAGCGTGACTATCTCTACGTGACCGATGCAGCCGATGCGTATCTGGCGGTAGCGGATGCCCTTGTAGACGGCGGTGGGGCTGCCGGGGAGGCATTCAACGCGGGATCGGGACGCCCCTGGTCGGTACTCGAGGTCGTGCAGATGATCTGCGAGATCTCAGGCTCGGACGTCGAGCCCGAGGTCCTTGGCAGTGGCACGCCCGAGGGCGAGATAGATCGGCAATTTCTCGATTCGAACAAGATCGCTGAGCTGTGCGGCTGGAAGCCTCAGGTCGAGCTGCGCGATGGCCTTGCCGCTACCTATGAGTGGTATTCGGCGCACCCCGAGGCGGTTGCCCGGGAATCGGTCGACTAAGGCGCGACTATCTCGAAGTCAGGATCCGGTTCGTCGAGCAACGAGAGCAGCTCGCCGAGCTTCATTGGATCTCCTTCGACCGTGATCCTGCCGCTGCCGAGTAGGTCCTCGACCGGCTCGGTCTTGGCGATCAACGCGTCTAGGGTAGATCGCTCCATCCGCAAGGTCACCGGAGCCTCTGCGTCTTTGCGGGCCGGGCGGTGCGTCAGCGCCCCGTTGGAGAGATTGAGGATGAAGGCCTCTCCGGTATCGGAGATCTCCCAGCGGAGTCCGATCTGCGCCGTGGCCGCTCGGGGGCCGTTGAGCCGAAGTGCCATCGCATCGAGGATCTGCTCCACCGTCAATGCGGAGACCATGTCGAGCGGAGTCGCGATCGTCGGTGCTCCTACCCTGCCCTCGCGCAGTTCCCGTGAACCCATGAGGAAGAAGTTCCGCCAGGTTGCGTTCTCGGCGCCGTAACCGAGTTGCTCGAGCGCATCGGCTTCTAGATCACGCGCGGGCTCATTTTGCGGGTCTGCGAAGACGAGATGGGATGTGATTTCCGCAACCCATCGGAAGTCACCCGCTTCGAATGCGGCGCGGGCCTTCTCGAGCAGCGCGTCGGGACCACCGGCAAGATCGACATAGCGCTTGCCGGCCTCGGAGGGTGGATGCTGCCAGAGGTGGGCGGGGTTGCCGTCGAACCAACCCATGTAGCGCTGGTAAATCGCTTTGACGTTGTGGCTGACCGAGCCGTAGTAATCGCGACAGCTCCACTCCGCCGCAAGGCTTGCTGGCAGCTCGAGCTCCTCGGCAATTTCGCCTCCCGTGTAGCCGAGATTGATCATTCGGACGGTTTGGTCGTGCAAGTAGGTGTAAAGGTCCGCTGCAAGGCAAGTCTCTCTCGGACCCTTTCGTTTCCCCGGATCGGCCAGTGATGCCCCGCAAAGAGAACCTCTACCTCGTCGCCGAACAGATCGAGTGTTTCGCCGAGCTGTCTGGCCCAGGCATGTCCATCGCGCACCAGAGCGCCTCGCGGTGTCATCAGGTTGTGTAGCCCGTGTACGGCGATGTCGGCCGTGCAGAGCGCTTGGTGCTCGGGGAAGAAGATGCTCATGTTCGCAGGGGCTTCGGAGTCAGAGGTGATTTGGAACCGCATCCGGATTCCGTCTAGGACTCTCTCTTCACCTGTCTCGGACACTTCTTCATTCGGTCGGATCAGGCTGATCGTGCCGGTCGAGGTGGTGAGCCCGAGCCCTGCCCCCATCTGCCCTTCGGGCCCCGGCTCCAGGGCCGCGGCGTACATGTAAGCGGCGCGGCGGGCCATGGCTGTGCCGCAGAAGACGTTTTCGCCGACGGCCTCTTCGGTAAAGCCGGCTGGCGCCAGTACCGGCAGGTCCTCAGGCGCACCGTCGGGGAATAGCCCCTTGGCGCCGCCGAAGTGATCGATGTGGCTGTGGGTGTAGACCAATCCCTTGATTGGTCGGTCACCGCGGTGCTGTCGGTAGAGCGCGATAGCGGCAGCTGCGGTCTCGGTGGTTATCAGTGGGTCGACCACGATGATTCCGTCCGCGCCTTCGATCACATGCATGTTCGAGAGGTCGAAGCCGCGGAGTTGATAGACGCCCTCGCATACCTCGAAGAGCCCTGCGATCCTGAGCAACTTCGTTTGCCTCCAGAGGCTGGGGTTTACGGTCTCGGGCGCTTCACCGTCGACGAACTCGTAACGCGCGGGGCTCCAAACCTCGTTGCCGTCTGCGTCGAGGATGGCTGCGCCGTCGTATGAAGCGACGAGGCCGTGCGTTGCATCGGCAAAGTCACGCTCATCTGCGTAGTCCGGCAAATCTCGACTCATACGCGCCCGACAGGATTCGAACCTGTGACCTCGTGCTCCGGAGGCACGCGCTCTATCCAGCTGAGCTACGGGCGCCTGTAGCGCTCAGTCTAGGGAGCGAGCGATTACATCTCGCCGCGGCCATCTACAGGGAAGTTCTTTTACGAAGTCGATCGAGCAACTGAAGGGTGAGCAGGTTGCGGAGATTCGCGCCGTATTTCACACCCTCGGCGCTCAGGTCCATCGACTGCCCAGCCCAGTAGCCGATGCCCCAGCCACCGAATACGTTCAAATGAATTCCATCCGGGAAGAGCCCCTGATCGACCATCTCTCTCCGTGTGAGTGCCCGCCAGAGATTGAGCAGGGGGAGATGCCGGGCGCGTGCGACGCGAGCAATCCGGGCGTTCAAGGACAGCACGCGGTCAGAGCTGCCCTGCGTATCGATGCGTGGCGGGAGGGTCGAGAGAACCGGCACGATCGACCGCGAGACGAGCGCGGAAACGATCGCTTCGAGGTTGCCCTCGAATGTGGATGGGGCCACGGCCTGTCTCGCATCGTTGGTTCCGATCATCACCAGAGCAAGACGCGGCTTGAGCAGGCGAGCCTCGCAGCCGATCGGCGTTCCCCTCTCCTCGCACTCGACAGGGGGAGGCGTGTTGCAGAGGCTGCCGGCAAGAGGGGTCGGAAGGTTCGAGAGAGGCCAAGCCGAGTTCTCACACGATTTGGTTGCCGCACTGTCGCGGGTGAAGGAGTTTCCAACCGCGCAGGGGAGGTCCGTCATGGAGGAAGCGAGGCGCCCTCCTCGGTACCAGCGGACCGTGTCATTAAGGGTTGGGTGGCCCGAAGGATCCCAGGGCCCGCATCCCGCGCCCTGCAGGAAGGTCGGAAACCATGAGTTGGAGTCCCCGACCTTCATGAACACATGGGGCCGCAATCCTCGCCTCACACCTGCAGCGACGAGCTGATCGACTCTCTGAACTGTTGGCTTGTCGAGCTTTGGCTGCACGGGTTCAGTTCTCCAGTCCGGCGCAGTGGAGGTCTGTCCGAATGCGGGAGCAGCCAGTATCAGCGTGGCGAGCAGCGAGCAGATGACCGCCGGAACTGTGTTTGTCGAACGTCTGGGCATCTATCGCAAGTTAGAGGTGCTGGACCGCGCCTTCTCCAGATGAAACACGTATTCGACGGTGAAGGTGCGGGTGCCCATCGAGACGGGCGGCCACGCCCGCCCGCGAGACGCCTCCGTCTTTAGCCTCCGCCTGATGGATCTCTCGGTTGCATTCATGGGAACCGGCGGCTCCGTGCCTACCGCACGGCGAGCTACCGCTTGCGTGCTCCTGCGCGCTGGCGGCGCGCGAGTGATGATCGACTGCGGAGAAGGTGCTCAGCGCCAGCTGATGCGCTCACTCGGGCTGGTCGCAGTAGACGACATCTATCTGACCCACTTCCACGCCGATCACTACCTCGGGCTCCCCGGGTTGCTCAAGACCTACGACCTGCATGGGCGCGAGCGTCCGTTGAGGATCTTCGGGCCGAAGGGGCTGGAGGGTCTCTACGGATCACTTGGCAGGATTCTGGGCCGGGTCTCGTACCCGATCGAGCTGATCGAGATGGAACCCGGAGAGGAGATCTCGTATGACGGCTTTGGCATGCACGCATTCCCGGTTGACCACAGGGTGGAGGCATACGGATATGCGCTGATCGAGCCAGAGCGCCCGGGGCGGTTCGACCCCACCAGGGCCCGTGAACTCGGAGTGATCGACGAACGGGATTTCGGAAGACTTCAGCGTGGCCACTCGGTAGAGGTGGCTGCCGGCGAGGTCAGCCCCGATCAGGTCCTCGGTGAGGCCCGATCCGGGAGGCGTGTCGTAGTAACCGGGGACACGCGGCCTTCGACCCTCACCTCGGCGGCCGCCCAGGGGGCACAGCTTCTGATTCACGACTCAAGCTTTGCCGACGAGGATGTCGAACGAGCAGTAGAGACCGGGCACTCGACGGCGAGGGAGGCTGCAGAGCTCGCAGAGGAGGCCGGAGTGAAGATGCTTGCCCTCGTCCACATCTCCACGCGCTACCGGATTCGAGATCTGCTCGATCAGGCGCGCGAGGTGCATGCCGAGACGATTGCCCCGAGGGACTTCGATCTGGTCGAGATTCCTTACCCCGAACGCGGCGAGCCGGTGTTGGTCGCCAATGGAGCAAGAGACGACGGCGCAGGAGAGGGCCCTCGAGTCGATAGGCTGGCCTCACCAGAAGACGAGCAGTAAGCGGCGCCGGGTTCACCCGGCAGCAGATTTCCCAAACCGTCGGAAGGCACTGCTAGGCTCGTTGCCGAACGATCCTTTAACCCGGTCCAGAGAGACCAAGAAGGAGCGGAATGACCGAAAATTGCGTCCTCGACGAGGACTCTTTGCGCAGGGCTCTGACCCGCATCGCGCACGAGATCGTCGAGAAGAATCCTGATGGCGGAGACCTTGCCGTAGTCGGGATACACACCCGTGGCGCGGTTCTAGCCAATCGACTCCACGCGTTGGTCTCGGAATTGAGTGAAGGAGAGATCCCCCTCGGCGATCTCGACATCTCCTTCTACAGAGATGACCTGGAAAGGCGCAAGCCAGCCGAGGCTCCGGTAGTACACGCAACGCATCTCGACTTCGACCCGGCAGGCCGCACGGTGGTGCTGGTCGACGATGTGCTTTTCACCGGACGGACGGTCCGAGCCGCGATAGATGCCCTCTTCGACTACGGCAGACCCGAGCGGGTCCAGCTGGCGGTCCTGGTGGACCGAGGGCACCGCGAGGTTCCGATCAGACCTGACTACATCGGCAAGAACCTCCCTACTTCGCCCGATGAGCGGGTCAATGTCCACTTGGCCGAGATCGACGGAAACGACGAGGTGACCGTTTCCGCGAGCGTTGCCGCTGGCAACGGAGGAGGCGCCTAGATGAACGATCTGTTGGGGATAGAGGATCTCGACCGCGAGCAGATCGAACGCATCCTCGATCGCGCCGAGGGCTTGGCCGAGGTGGGGCGCCGTGACATCAAGAAGGTTCCGACCCTCAGAGGCAGGACGGTGGTCAATCTCTTCCTCGAGCCGAGCACTCGGACGTTGTCGTCTTTCGAACTGGCAGCGAAGCGACTCTCTGCCGATGTCGTATCGATCAAGTCACAGGGATCATCGGTGGAAAAGGGCGAGTCGCTGAAGGACACGGTTGCGACCCTTACCGCGTACAACCCGGCTGCGATAGTCATTCGCTCGGGCGAGGCGGGTGCGGCGCGGCTGGTGGCGAACTGGACCGATGCTGCGGTGATCAACGCAGGCGACGGCAAGCACGAGCATCCAAGCCAGGCGCTGCTCGACGTCTTCACCTTGCGGCGCCATCTCGATTCGCTCGAGGGTCGGCAGATCTGGATCGTCGGCGATGTCACCCACAGCCGAGTGGCCAGATCATGTGCGCTCGCATTCGGCAAAGTCGGGGCCGAGGTGACTCTGTGCGGCCCGCCAACCCTGATTCCGCGCGAAATCGACAGGGCTCTCGGCTGCAACGTCTCCTACTCACTCGAAGGGATCGAGCAGGCAGATGTGATCTACGCCCTGCGAATGCAAAAAGAGCGCATGAGCCAGAGCCTGATTCCGTCGCTTCGTGAATACGCAGCCGAGTACCAGATCAACTCCCGCAGGCTTTTGCCGCGCCAGTTGCTGATGCATCCGGGCCCCGTCAACAGGGGGGTCGAGCTTTCTTCGGAGGTAATCGATTCCCCTCAGTCCCTGATTACAGAGCAGGTGGAAAGCGGTCTGTTCGTGCGAATGGCGATTCTCTACGAGCTTCTTGCCGGCAAAGGCAGCGATGACACCGAACCGGTCAGCGAACCGCCGCGGATAGGCCAGCCAGCATGAGCACCGAAAGGCTCTTCCATCGCACAGGAGAAGAGGCCACATTGCTATTCCGTGGCGCTCGGGTCTTCGACCCGCGGACCGGACTCGACCAGACCCGCGACGTGCTGGTTCGTGACGGTCGAATCGCTGAAATAGCCCAGCCGGGCGCTGCCGATACCCCTGCGGGTGCAGAGGTCATCGAGTGCGACGGTCTGCTGCTGATGCCAGCCTTCGTAGATCCGCATGTTCACTTCCGGGTACCCGGTCAAGAGCACAAAGAGGACCTCGTCACCGGCAGTCGCGCCGCCGCAGCTGGCGGTTATTGCGCCGTGATTGCCATGGCCAATACGGCTCCGCCGGTTGACAGCGCCTCGATTCTCGGGTCGCTGATCGAGCGGGCGGAGAAGGAGTGCTGCATCCCGGTCGGGTTCGTCGGCTGTGTGACAAAGGAGATGAAGGGCCTCGAACTCGCCGAGATGGCCGAGATGTGGGAGATCGGAGCGATCGGCTTCTCCGACGACGGCTTGCCGCTTGCAGACGGTGGGGTGCTGCGGCGGGCCTTGCAGTATCAGCGTCTGGTCGGTGGAACCCTGGCGCTCCACGAAGAGAGTCCGGACCTCTCCGGCGGCGGAGTGATGAACGAGGGTGTGGTTTCGGCGCTGCTCGGGATGGAGGGGATACCGGCGATTTCCGAGTCGGCGATCATCGCCCGGGACTGCGAGATAGCTCTCTACGAGAACGCGACGATCCAGATCCAGCATCTATCGGCGCGGTCTTCGGTGGAGGAGGTTGCGCGGGCCAAGGCCGCGGGTACCAAGGTGACCTGTGAAGTCACTCCCCATCACCTGCTGCTGACCGACGAGGCCGTTCGTGGCCTCGATTCGCATTTCAAGATGAATCCACCGCTTCGAACTGAAGACGATCGTCAGGCGTTGATAGAAGGCCTACGTGACGGCACGATCGACTGCGTCGCAACCGATCACGCGCCTCACGCTGCCGAGGAGAAGGAGGTTCCGTTCGAGCAGGCTGCGATGGGCGTAACCGGACTGGAGACCGCCTTCGCTGCCCTCTACAGCGAGCTGGTTTTGCCCGGCACTCTCGACCTGGGCCGTCTAGTCGAAGCGATGACCTGCGGCGGCGAGTCATTCGGGATCGAGGCACCTCGAATCGAGGCCGACGCCCCGGCAAATCTCGTGTTGGTGGATCCCTCGGCTGTCTGGACGGTCGGCGAGGACGGGTACGAGAGCCGCTCTTCCAACAGCTGCTTTGCCGGTCGCAGCCTTACCGGGCGAGTGCTGGTTACGGTCGCCGCGGGGCAGGTCGCATATCGCCACCGTGCCTTTGCCATGGCGGTTGCCGAGTGAGCGCGGGAGACCTCCTCTCGCGGGAGCGCACGACATTGGTGGTGGTCGACGTCCAAGAGGCATTCCGCAAGGCGGTGCCGGGGTTTCAACGTATTGCCGAGGCAACCGCGACCCTCGTCAGGGGTGCGGCCGAGATGGGGGTACCGATCATCTGCACCGAGCAGTACCCCAAGGGTCTCGGAGCGACGGTTCCCGAGGTCTCCTCGGTTCTGCCGTCTGAAGCGGCGCCGATCGAGAAGACGCGGTTTTCGGCGGCCGGTGCCGAGGGGTTCGATCTCGCAGACAGGAATCAGGTCGTGCTCTGCGGGGTCGAGACCCATGTCTGCGTGGCCCAGACGGCGGTCGATCTCCTCGGGAGGGGAGTGGATGTAAGGGTGGTCGAAGACGCCGTGGGCTCTCGCTACGGCTCCGATCGCGATGTGGGCCTCAGGCGCATGACTGAGGCCGGGGGAGTCGCATCGAGTGTGGAGGCCTCGTTGTTCGAGTTACTTGGAGAGGCTGGGACACCCGAGTTCAAGAGCGTCCAGAAGATGATCCTCGAGTTTTCACCGGGAGCCTGAGGTGGAGAGGCGGCCCGGATACCTTCTTCTGGAGGACGGCCGTCGATTCGATGGATTCGTCTGTGGCGCCGAGGCAACTCCGGTGGGTGAGGTCGTCTTCAATACGGCGATGACCGGCTATCAGGAGTCGGTCTCGGATCCGTCCTACGCAGGTCAGCTGATCACCTTCACCTACCCCTTGATCGGGAACTACGGGGTTTCTCAGGCCGCGATGGAGTCTGACCGCGTTCATGCGCGTGGCGTGATCATGCGAGAGGGAAAGAATGCTGAAAGTGCTGCCACCGCTGAGATGGGGTGGATCGACTGGCTCCAGGATTGTGGTGTCGCTGCAATCGAGGGTGTCGACACGCGCTCACTTGTACGGCACCTGAGAGACCAGGGGGCAATGCGGGGTGGCATCTTCGATGACACCGTCGCAGAGGCCGACGGCAGGGCCCTGATCGATGAGGAGCCGACGATGGCCGGGGCTGATTTTGCCCGCGGGGTGACTCCTGCCGAGCCGATCGAAATGGCCGGTGCCGGCGCTCATGTAGTTGCCCTGGACACCGGCATCAAGCAGTCAATCCTGAAGGAGTTCCGCAAGCGCGACTGCCGTTTGACCTTGCTTCCGTGCACGACCGGGGTGGATCAGGTTCTCTCTTACGACCCCGATCTGGTCTTTTTGGCTAACGGACCAGGCGACCCCTCGGCTCTCGATTACGTCACAGGGACCATCCGCGACATCATCGGCAAGCGCCCGGTAGTCGGGATCTGCCTCGGCCATCAGCTTCTTTGCCGGGCGGTCGGCCTCGAAACCTTCAAGCTCCCGTTCGGGCATCGAGGGGCCAACCATCCTGTCAAGGACCTCGAAACGGGGAGGATCGAGATCACCTCTCAAAATCACGGTTTCGCAGTGGCCGGCCCCGAGGGTGAGCAGCGATTTGAGAAAGACGACGCAATCACCTGGCAGACGGACTTCGGCGAGGCAGAGCTTTCACACCTCAACCTCTACGACCGGACGGTCGAGGGGCTGCGCCTGCGTGAGGCCCCCGCGTTTGGTGTCCAGTACCACCCCGAGGCTGGCCCCGGACCACACGATGCGCGCCACCTGTTCGATCGTTTCCTGGATCTCGCCGCCTGAACGTGCCCAGACGAGACGACATCAAAAAGATTCTCCTGATCGGATCCGGCCCAATCGTGATCGGCCAGGCGGCAGAGTTCGACTACTCCGGCGCGCAGGCTTGCAAGGTGTTGCGTGAAGAGGGCTACGACGTGGTGCTCGTCAACTCGAATCCGGCCACGATCATGACCGATCCAGAGTTGTCTGACCGCACCTACCTCGAACCACTCCTTCCCGGACCGTTGGAACAGATCATCGATCGCGAGCGCCCCGATGCATTGCTCCCAACCCTTGGCGGCCAGACAGCTCTCAACCTGGCCAAGGATCTCCACGATGGGGGTGTACTCCAGCGGTATGGGGTCGAGTTGATCGGCGCCGACTACGACGCGATCCACAGGGCAGAGGACCGCGAAGCCTTCCGTGAGACGATGGAG
>JBEIRY010000119.1:0-1830 GCA_040375675.1 Thermoleophilales bacterium
GGCCGCGTGGGCGAGCGCGTTTGCCGAAGTAGCGCGCCGGAACTCGGCCGGGGCCGAGCACATCGCTTGCGGGTCGGCGATCACGAGCACCGGCCGGACCGAGCCGTAGCCGTCATAACCGGTTGGAAAGCGGTGGAACCCGGTGCTGGTGGAGCCAGCGAGGGTGGTCGGTACGGCGGCGACCTGCGCATCTGGACCTTTGGCTGCGGCGATCGCCTTGGCGACATCGACCACCTGGCCTCCCCCCACCGCGACGATCCTTTTGCCTGTCACCCGCTCCACCAAACCGGCCGAGACTTCGGCCACCGGCCCGGGCGGCACGGTCAGCGTCTCGGTGGCCAGCTCACCCAGTGCAGGATCGGCTTGAGCCAGGGAACGCTCGGTGCCGAGAAGAGAGAATCCGCTCCAACCCTCTTCCTCCAGAACGCTTGCCGCGCGTGCTATCTCGCCCGAGGCGAATACCAGGCCACGCCGCTCTCGCAGGCTCTCGAGGATCGAATCGGAGTCGTCGGGCAGCCCCATAGGCCGAATCCTAGGCTGCGGGGAGGTGCTTCAGCAGCAGACGGCGAAACGATCGATGCCGATGTTGAAGTAGCCGCGGGTGTCCACCACCGCTATCCGCAGCCTCACCCTCTTGCCGCGAAGCGACTTGAGGTCGAGGGTCGGCCGTGTCCAGCCACCGCTGTGGAACCAGGTCACTCCGGTGCGCGGGCGCCAGATTCGCTTCAGGATGTCGGCCTTCCTCAGACTGCGCGGGTCGGCTCCCGGACGCAACAGATCGATCTGCGCCCACTGGTAGCTGGGCGAGGCAGGGCAGCCGATGAGTCCGCCGGGCCGGCGCCAGACCCCTGCGAGCTTTCGTGGATCAGGGGAGCTGGTGGGCAGAAGCGCCTCGCCCTGATTGATCCAGAAGAGCTTCAGGCTCAGGGATCGCGCATCGCGCGGCACCCTGAAGGCCCTGTGCAGGATCCCCCACGAGGCGGTGTTCTGGATGAAGACGACTCCGCTCGATCCGTGGGGATCGGGGAAGGCTTGATTGCCGAATTGCTCGCCGGTCGAAGAGCCTGGTCCGTAGACCCACCACTCGGCCGGGATCACCGCCCCCGACGTGTTTACCGAGCCGGCAGAGGCGTAATCGCACTTGATCGCTTGGTACTCCCATTTGCTGAGGTTCCCCTGATCGAATCCACCGTTGGGCAGAGCCGATGCCGTCGAGACGGCCGAGAACACAGCCGTCGCGGCCAATGCGCTGATCAGAAGCCCCCGCCTCATGGCGAAGACGATAGTCGAACCTGCGGCGACGCTCACTCGCGGATCTCGACCCCGTCGACACCGATGTTGAGGTATGCGAGGGTGTCGATCACGGCGATCCTCAGCCTGACCCGATCGCCGCGGAACTTCTTCAGGCTCGAGCTCAGCGTGACCCATCCGCCGCTGTTCGGCTGGGTCCTACCGGGCACCGAGCGCCAGATCGTGGCGCGGATGTCCTTCTTCTTCAGGCTGCGTGGCGCCGCGCCGGACCGCAGCAGGTCGACCCGGGCGTACTGGGTGCTGGCCTGCGATGGGCAACCCACGCGCGAACTGCCGTGCGCTTTCCACATTTCCGGAGGCGCCGCCCCTCTGGTCGAGCTGCTCATCGGCCCGCCGGATTGGTTGACCCAGAACAGCCTCAACCTGAGCGATCGCGCCTTGCGAGGCACCCTGAAGCTCCGGTGCAGGATCCCCCACGAGGCCGAGCTCTGGATGAATGCGGCAGCGTAGGCTCCCTTGGGATCGGGCAATGTTGCGCCTCCATACTCCGGAGCGAGTGATGCCCCTGAGCCGTAGACC
>JBEIRY010000116.1:0-2020 GCA_040375675.1 Thermoleophilales bacterium
AGCGAAGTCGGCGAGACCAGCGGCCTGACGCGGCGGAAAAGCTAGGACCGCGAAGCACCGCGGATTGCGATGCAGGTCGGTCGGTATGCGCATGCCACGCAGTTTCAGCGAATGATCGCAAACTCTGCATTATAAACTTAGTCAGGAATTTAAAGAAATTTATTGCTAGGGCAATAAGTCCCGCAGGATATCGCTGGTGCTAAACTTTCAGACGGGTTACGCCGCCAAGAACCTCCCCCCAAAAGCAGCACCAGTAACAGTCGCCTCGCCAACGTCGGTAACACCATCTATTTCAAAAACATCTTCAACATTAGATATACTTCCCAGTGGATGGCTCCTTTGCAAGCGGAGAGCAGCCGTTCGATTTGAAAAGAGATTGCCAGGTCGTAACGCCTTCGATTCCCGAGCATGCCAATCCGACTTCTTCAGGTCATCCATTCCTTTCGAATTGGCGGGTCGGAGCTTTTTGGACTGGAATTGGCAAGTCGCTTCAAGGAGCACGGCGCCGAGGTATTCTGCGCAGCGATCGATAATCGGCCAGGACCGCTTCTCGATCGTTGCCTCGAACGAGGAATTCATCCCATCGATCTCGGCATCCCGCTCGACATCCTTGGGCGCAACGGACTTAGCACAGTTCTGCAGCAGCGGCTCAGCTCACTGCGCCTCGACGGAATTCATCTGCAGCACTTTCTCGCGCTTAATAAACTGGGACTTCCAGCACGGCTCGCTGGGATTCCCAGAGTTATTGTCACGGAGCATTCAGTTCATGATGTCGCACAATGAACCGCCCCGGGTTTTGAGTAGGCTCCTACTCTTGAGAAGATGGAGCCATGAACAAGACGAAGAAGTTCTCACCTGAGGTTCGCGAGCGCGCGGTGCGCCTGGTGCAGGAACACCGTGGGGAGTACCCCTCGCTGTGGGCGGCGGTCGAGTCGATTGCGCCCAAGATCGGATGTGTGCCGCAAACGCTGCTCGATTGGGTCAAACGCCAGGAGATCGACAGTGGGGTGCGCGAAGGCGTCACCACGGCCGAGGCGCAGCGGGTCAAGGATCTGGAGCGCGAGGTCAAGGAGCTGCGCCGAGCCAACGAGATCCTGAAGCTGGCTAGCGCGTTTTTCGCCCAGGCGGAGCTCGACCGCCGGCTGAAGTGACCAAGGCCTTCGTTGATGAACACCGCAGCCGATTCGGGGTCGAGCCGATCTGCAAGGTTTTGCAGTTCGCCCCGTCGGCCTACCGACGTCATGCAGCGCGCCAGCGTGACGGCTCGCGAGTCTGCGCTCGTGCGCAACGGGATGCTCAGCTGATGCCGCAGATCGAGCGCGTGTGGAACGCCAACATGCAGGTCTACGGTGCAGATAAGGTCTGGATGCAGATGAACCGCGAAGGCACCCGCGTGGCCCGTTGCACCATTGAGCGTCTGATGGGCCGCATGGGCTTGCACGGCGCGGTTCGGGGCAAGAAGGTACGAACGACGATTCCCGATGCCAATGCAGCCTGCCCGCTGGATCACGTGAAACGCCAGTTCAAGGCCGACCGCCCGAACAAGCTCTGGGTGTCGGACTTCACCTATGTCTCGACCTGGCAGGGCTGGCTGTACGTGGCCTTCGTGATCGATGTCTACGCTCGACGCATCGTGGGCTGGCGCGTCAGCAAGACCATGCGCACTGACTTCGTCCTCGATGCTCTCGAGCAAGCCCTGTACGACCGACAGCCCGACCGCGATGCACTGATCCACCACTCGGACCGCGGCTCGCAATACGTCAGCATTCGGTACACCGAGCGACTGGCCGAGGCGGGCATCGAGCCTTCGGTCGGCAGCCGTGGCGACAGTTACGACAACGCGCTAGCCGAGACCATCAACGGGTTGTACAAGACCGAGCTGATTCATCGTCGGGCGCCATGGAAATCACGGGAAGCCGTGGAGCTGGCAACCCTGACCTGGGTGTCCTGGTTCAACCACCATCGACTGATGCAACCGCTGGGCTATCTCCCGCCGGCCGAGTACGAGGCAAACTACTAC
>JBEIRY010000028.1:0-20119 GCA_040375675.1 Thermoleophilales bacterium
ATCGGGCTGAATCCCTGGTTGGGATTGGAGCCGTTGAGATTGGCGCGGGAGATGAATCCACGGCCACTATTTGGGTCACCAACACGAACGCTCCAATAAAGATGTGTGCTGTCGGTCGCCAGTCCTACTGAGGTAGAAGAGACTTGTCCGTTCGGGCAGCCACTGCCCCCGCCGCCAGCCACCCTCTGAAGTGGGAGACCAGCGGTGCTGGAGAGAAAGAGACGAGACTGGTTCAACTGGACGGCAGAACCGGTGAGTGTGCCCCTGCCGAGGGCGCTGCCACAAAGCGCCAGCCTGTTGGTCCAGTAGAAGTTATTGCCGTTGATCGCGATTCCGTCGGAGAGAAACTCGTACCCGCTGAGTGTGCCCCTGACCCTCCAACGGCGATCGATGCTGGAAGACGTTCCGCCGACACCAGTACTGAGGCTGGCGCGACCGATGGTCTGGTTGCCCGCCTGCTGGTTGAACGCGGTCCAATTGCTGAAGTACACCCACGAGCCATCGACCGCAATACCGCGCGCTCGATAATCCACCGCTCCACCGACGAAGGTATTCCTGACGTCGGTGCCGCCGAGGTTGGCCCGCCCAACGAGACCTTGACCGGAGCGGACCGAATTCGTCCAGAATATGTTGCTGCCGTTAAGCGCAACTCCCCAGGGCATCCGGTTGCTGGCGAGGGTGATGAAGTTCTGATTTACGGATGAGCCATCGAGGTTGGCGCGGCCGATCCTGTGAGCATCGGGGCTCGTCCAGTAGATGAAATTGGAATTGACCGCGACACTCTGAGGAGCGCGCAATCCGGTGATGAAGTTCGGCTGAGGGTTGGTGCCGTCATTGTTGGCGCGACCGATCGAGTTGGTGGCGGGCGAAGCCCAGTAGACGAACGCATTCGCCGCTGGGGCGATGGCGCCGAGCGCGGCTACGGCGAGGACCGAGGCAAGGGTGAGTCGGATCCTGCGGGTCATCTGGCTCCCTGTCTGGCGTGGGTTTGAGCGCTCGGAGGCGTGATGACGACCCTCGGTTGCTAAGGAAAGTAACACAGCCTCAGGCGCGGAGTTGCGGATGCGGCGTTCAGGCGCGGGTCGCCAAACCGGCGCCTCGACCAGCCCAACCGAACGAGAAGCTCTACGCTCTTCGGCATGGCAAAGATTCTCTGTGTCCTGTTCGACGATCCGGTTCCCGGGTACCCACCCGAGTATCCGCGCGACGAGATCCCCACGATCTCGGACTATCCCGACGGACAGAAGGCGCCCACCCCCAATGCGATCGACTTCACCCCCGGCCAACTGCTTGGCAGCGTCTCGGGTGAGCTGGGCTTGAGGAAGTTCCTCGAAGGCGCCGGCCATGAGCTGGTCGTCACCTCGGACAAAGACGGCACCGACAGCGAGTTCGAAAAACATCTGGTCGACGCCGATGTGGTGATCTCGCAGCCCTTCTGGCCCGCTTACCTGACCGCCGAACGGATCGAAAAGGCGAAGAACCTCAAGCTCGCGATCACCGCCGGTATCGGATCAGACCACGTAGATCTCGAAGGCGCGATGAAAAACGGAATCACGGTGGCCGAGGTCACCTACTGCAACTCGATCAGCGTCGCCGAGCACGTTGTGATGATGATCTTGGGCCTCGTGCGCAACTACATCCCCTCGCACCAGATCGTCACCGACGGCGGCTGGAACATCGCAGACGCCGTCTCTCGCGAGTACGACCTGGAGGGAATGCAGGTCGGCACCGTAGCGGCCGGCAGGATCGGGCTTGCAGTGCTGCGACGCCTCGCGCCGTTCGATGTGGGCCTGCACTACACGGATCGCCATCGCCTACCCAAGGAGGTTGAGGAGGAACTGAATCTGACCTTCCACGAGACCCCACAGGAGATGGTCCCGCAGTGCGACGTGGTCACGATCAACGCGCCGCTGCATCCCGAGACCGAGCACCTCTTCGACGACGAGATGATCGCCTCGATGAAGCGCGGCACCTACCTGATCAACACCGCCCGCGGAAAGATCTGCGATCGCGACGCGATCGTGCGAGGACTCGAATCCGGTCAGCTCGCAGGCTACGCCGGTGATGTGTGGTTCCCCCAGCCGGCGCCCCAGGATCACCCGTGGAGGACGATGCCCCACGAGGGCATGACCCCCCACACCTCTGGTGCGAGCCTCTCGGCCCAGACCCGCTACGCCGCCGGCACCCGAGAGATCCTCGAGTGCTTCTTCGACGAAAAGCCGATCCGCGATGAGTACCTGATCGTCGACGGCGGCGAACTGGCGGGAACCGGCGCGCACTCTTACAGCGAAGGCGACGCAACCAAGGGCTCAGAGGAAGCAGCCGAGTTCAAGCGTTGAGCCGTTGGCGGCCGAGGGCCGTCGGGGGCAGCGGAGTCGAGGTTCAGAAGTTACTGACCGGGGGTGAACTCGGGCACGTCTACGAACATGCCTCTGGTGTCGGCCTGACGGGGGGTGCGTGAGCCACGATCGGCCGAGTAGTGATCCTCGGCAGCCCAGCGCTTCTCCCAGTCGGCAAGCGGCCGACGCTGAGGGTCGAAGTCTCGTCCGCGTCCACCCTGCGGGCTGGGCTCGCGCGGTCCGTCGGAGTCGTTGCGACGACGCCGGATCGGGTTCTTGTCGAAGCGAGTGGCGATCACGGTGACCCAGACCTCCTCAGAGAGGTCCTCGTCGATGCTGGCACCGAAGATGATGTTGGCGTCGGGGTGAGCGGCTTCGCGCACGACCTCGGCGGCCTCGCTCGCCTCGATCAAAGAGAGGTCGGTACCGCCGGTGATCGAGAGCAGCAGCGAGTGCGCGCCCTCTACCGAACTGTCTAGAAGCGGCGACGAAACGGCCTTCTGTGCGGCGAGGATCGCGCGATGCTCGCCGATACCCATACCGATTCCGAGGATTGCGTCGCCGGCCTCGAGCATGGTGGTGCGGACATCAGCAAAGTCGAGGTTGATCAGACCGGGCAGCATGACCAGATCCGAGATGCCCTGGACCGACTGACGAAGCACATCGTCGGCCACGCGGAAGGCGTCCTGGATCGAGGTGCGTCGTTCGAGGATCTCGAGCAGACGCTCGTTCGGCACCACGATCATCGTGTCGACCTCGGTGCTGAGGGCGGCGATGCCTTCCTCAGCCTGCTTTTCGCGAAGCGCACCTTCGAAGGAGAAAGGTTTAGTCACGGCGGCGACGGTCAGCGCACCGACATCGCGTGCCAGCTTGGCGACCATCGGAGCGGCACCGGTACCGGTACCTCCACCTGCGCCGGCGGCGATGAAGACCATGTCGGACCCGGCGAGCAGGCTCTTGATCTTGTCCTGATCCTGGAAGGCGGCGCGATAGCCGACTCGCGGATCGGAGCCCGAGCCGAGGCCACGGGTGAGCTCGCTGCCGATGTGCAAAGTGACATCGGCCTTGGAGTTCTGCAGCGACTGGAGATCGGTGTTGATGGCGACGAACTCGACACCCGGAACCTGCGCCTCGACCATACGGTTGACGGCATTGACGCCTGCTCCTCCCACGCCGACCACACGGAGAACCGCCTGATGGCTGCGGGGAATTGCATCGAAGGTGATGGTGTCTGGCTCCTTGCGGCCGTAAGCCGGCGATGCGTCTGCGGACGCGCCGCTCAGCAGGGCCTGGAGTCCCTCGTGGTTGGGTGACTCGACCTCGATCACCTTGGGCTCGGCTACTTCGACCGGCTCCTCGGCGGGCTCGTCTTCGGACTCGTTTGGCTCGTCCACCGGGGCCTCGGGCTCGGTTACGGGAGCCTCGGGGGTGACGGTCTCGGCAACCGGCTCCACCTCGACGACTTCGACGGCCTCGACTACCTCGGCAACTGCGACAGCGGCATCCTCGCCAGCGCTCGAAGTGGCGGCAGCGGTGTTGTCGGTGATCTTGACCTCTTCCTCGGCAACCGAGGACTCGGTCGAGCGGAAGAGATCGGCGAGGGGGCCCTCACGCATGCTGGCGCGCTTACTCATGTGAGATGACCTCCTTGGCGAGATCACGGTAGTAGGTAGCAGCCTTGCCCTTGGGGTCGTACTTGAGAACGGAAGCACCGCGCACCGGGGCCTCGGCGAACTTGATCGCCTTCTTGATCCGGGACTGGAAGACCAGGTCGCCGAAGTTCTCCTCGAGGATCTCGATCGCCTCCTTGGCGTGAACGGTCCTCGAGTCGAGCATGGTCGGCAAGATGCCCTCGATCTCGACCTTGGGGTTCAAGTTCTCACGGATCATCCGGAGGGTGTTCTGCAGCTGCATCAGACCGCGCATCGAGAGGTACTCGCACTGGACCGGGACGATCACCTTGTCGGCAGCGGTCAGAGCATTGATGGTCAGCAGACCGAGGCTCGGCGGAGTGTCGATGCAGATGAAGTCGTAGTCGCCGCGAATTTCGTTGACGGCCTTCTGCAGGCGACGCTCACGGCCGATCTGGGCTGCCATTGCGATCTCGGCACCGGCGAGGTCGATCGAGGAGACAGCGACATCGATCTCACGCTCGGCGATCACCTCACGCAGGGACATCTCGTGAACCAGGACGTCGAACATGCTCTTGTCGACCTTGTCCGGGTCGATGCCCTGGCTCATGGTCAGGTTGCCCTGAGGGTCCATGTCGATTGCGAGGACCTTGTGACCAGACTCCTTGAGAGCAACGGCGAGGTTGAGCGCGGTGGTGGTCTTGGCGACGCCACCCTTCTGGTTGGCGAAAGCGATCACCTTGGCACGGCGCTTCTTGTCTCCGGAGGCAGCCTTGTTGGTGGTCTTGGGAGCCTTGGCCTCGGCCTTCTTGGCGGCCTTGGGGGCGTCCTTCTTGGACTCGCCGCGCTTGGGCGTGACGATGTCGTCGGCACGCAGGCGTGCGCCGGTGGTCTTGCTTGCAGGCGTGTTGGGCTTGGAAGTCATGTGCGTGTTGTTTCCCCACGCCTGTTGCGATTCCTGCCACGAATTCCATCGGAGAAGCCATTTGCAAGGGGTTTCGCAAGAATGGCTCTAGGCGTGAGCGATCTACTCGACAAGAAGCTGGTTTTCGTCACCGGAAAAGGCGGTGTGGGCAAGTCCACGGTCGCGCTCTCTCTGGGGCTCGCAGGCGCTGCACGGGGCAAACGCACGATCGTCTGTGAGATCGCCTCGCAGGAAAACGCCTCACGCGTGTTCAAGCGTGCCCAGGTGGGGTTCAACGAGGTCGAGCTCACACCCGGGCTCTGGGGGATCTCCATAGACCCGGACGAGTCGATGCGTGAGTACCTGCTTCTGCAGTTGAAGGTCAAGGCGATGGGCGATCTGCTGATGCGCTCGAAGCTCTTCCTCTACCTCGCCCAGGCCGCGCCGGGTCTGAAGGAGCTGGTCACGATCGGAAAGATCTGGGAGCTCACGCTTCCCGACCGCAAGGTGAAGGGGATGGAGCCGTACGACCTGGTGATAGTCGACGCGCCGGCCACCGGACACGGGGTGGGATTTCTCCAGACACCCAGGACCTTTGCCGAGATAGCGCGCGTCGGGCCGATCCACAACCAGGCCTCGACCCTAGCCGCCCAGATCACCAACCACGATGAGACGGGGGTGGCGATCGTCGCGCTGCCGGAGGAGATGCCGGTGAATGAATCCGCCTCACTCGAGACGCAGCTGATCGACGATGTCGGCGTGGCAGTGGATCGCCTCTACATGAACGCCCTCTACCCCCATCTATTCAGCGACACCGAAGCCGAGACACTGGCCGGCCTGCGAGAGAGCGCCGAAGGCCCCACGAAGGCAGCGATCACCGCGGCGATGAGCGAGCACAAACGCGCGACCGTTCAGCACGCACAGCTCGAGCGACTCAAGGAGATGACCCGCACGCCGGTAACCGAGCTGCCGTTCATCTTCAAACCGCAGTTGGACCTGGGTGACTTCAATGAACTCTCGGAGCTGACGATATGACCTCGATCGCCGAGATCCTCGCCGACCGCAAGATCTGCATCTGCGCGGGATCAGGCGGCGTGGGCAAGACGACCACCTCTGCAGCGATCGCCTCGGGCCTCGCCGCACGCGGGATGAAGGTGGCAGTCTTGACGATCGATCCGGCAAAGCGGCTGGCCGACTCACTCGGTCTCGAAGAGCTGGGTAACGAGCCGCGACAGGTAGACCCGGCGCTCTTCACCGAGGCCGGCGTGGAGATGAAGGGCGAGCTCTGGGCGATGATGCTCGACTCGAAGGCGACCTTCGACGAGCTGGTCGAGCGCAACGCGCCTGATGAGGCAGCAAGAGACCGAATCCTCGAAAACCGCATCTACCGGCAGATCTCCAACGCCCTCGCCGGATCGCAGGAGTACATGGCGATGGAGAAGCTCTACGAGATCCACCAGTCAGGCGATTACGACTTCCTGGTGCTCGACACGCCGCCGTCACGCAACGCGCTCGACTTCTTGGATGCGCCCAAGCGCCTGACCCAGTTCATCGAGGGTCGCTCGCTGCAGATCTTCATGAAGCCAACAGGGCTCGCAACGAGCCTGATCGGCCGCGGCAGCGCGGTGATGTTCCAGGTCCTCAAGCGAATCCTCGGATTCGACCTGCTCTCGGACATAGGAGAGTTCCTGCAGGCGTTCAGTGGCATGGTCGACGGTTTCAGCGAACGCGCAAAGAGCGTCTCTGCCCTCTTGGCTGACCCTGCAACGAGTTTCATCGTCGTGTGCGGGCCTCAGGGAGAGCCGATCGAAGAGGCGATCTTCTTCCAGCGGAAGCTGCTCGAGGCCGAGATGCCGGTCGGGGGGATCATCGTCAACAAGGTCCACTACGAGATCGACGGAGGCGAGGGCGTCGAGAAGACCTTGACCAACCAACTCGGCGTCGACTCCGATCTGGCAGTGCGGGTATCCGCGAACTTCGACAACTACCGGGCGCTGGCCAGCCGAGATGCTGAGAACATCAGCCGGCTGTCGCGCGACCTGAACGCTCAGACGGTCATCAGGGTGCCGTACTTCGACGAGGACGTGCACGATCTCGGAGGCCTGCTGAAGATCGACGGATACCTGTTCGCAAGCGGAGACGAACGCGAACAGATGGCCGCGTCCTAGGAACCTCTCAGAGGGGGATGATCAGATAGCGCGCGGGCGCTTGCGCTCGTAGCGGAGCTCGCCGACTTCCCAGTCGGTGGCATCCGGCACGGGAAAGAGCTGCTTGGCGCTGAGAGCGCTGGCGGTCTCGCGGTTACGCGTGGTCTGGCGTCGGGTGCGGCCACCTGCGAAGGCAGGCCACTCCACCCCGCCGTCAGCCGCGAGCCAATCACCTGTCTGCGGATCGGTCGAGGTCTTGGTTGCCGTATGAGCCTGGTACTCGGCGGGATCGCCCTGGGGCATGAAGACCTCGCGACGCTTGCGCTCACGAGTCTCCTCGACGCGTTCATCGGCGACCAACTTGGGCAGATCCACCTCTTCGACCACGATCGTGGTCGGCGCACTTGCGCCAGCAGCAACCTCGGTTTCCTGCTCATCAGACTTCTCTGGCAGGCGCGGGTCGGGTAGGCGCCACTCAGCGGTCTGGTTGGTCTCGCGTACGGTCTCGCCGACGCGAAGGCCATCGCTCAAGAGAATCTCGTCGGCGCGCTCGCGCAGGTCACCTGCGAGCTCACCCACCAGGACCGAGCGCAGGAGGTTGCGGAGAAGGTTCTCGATTCCGGCGATCGCCTCGAGCGGCTGCGATCCCTTGGAAGGTGTGAACTTCGCACCCGACATCAGCTTGCGCTCCAAAGCCAAGCCGCGCTCGACCGTCATCCGTGCGCTGTCGCGAAGATCAGGGTCGGCGGCGAGTGCAGCGACGCGCGCGCCGAGGTTGACGTTGGCGTTGCCGCCGCCTTCGAGCATTCCACGAAGGGCGAGCAGGTAGTCGCTCAGGGCCTCGATCTGAGAGGGGCGCTCGCAACCGAGGTCGAAGCGTGAGACAGCCCAGTCGATGGCGGGGGTGCGGGCCTGGGTTGCGGCGAGCTTCTTGGAGAAGGCCTCGACCGCTTCGCACTCGTCGTTGATCAGGCGATAACCACCCTGGCGCACACGCGCGGCGCCGGTACCGAAGCGCTCCCAACCGTCGGCACGACGGACCCAGCCGTAGGTGCCGAGACCGACATTGCCCTTGGAGAAGAGGCGAAGGGTGCGAAGCATGCGACGGAGGTCATCTGCGACAGCGGTGCCCGGCGCGGTGACGGTTGCCGAGCGGACGATCGCAAAGTAGCCGCGGTCGCCACCAGCTGCTTCGACGGCATCTGCCGGTGCGTCGGAGATCGAAGAGGTCGGAACGATCCGTACGCCATCGAGGGTGATTTCTTCGGCGGGCATGTGAAAGCCGGCCAGTGGAACGACTACCTCGCCGGCTTCGGTACCGCTGGCGGGGTTGGCGGGGGTCGACTCGATGACTGCGGCGATGGCTCCACGGAGACGGTCACGATCGAGAGTGAACTCGCTGCGGCCATCCCAGAGGCCGACCAGGAACCCAACAGCAGTCTCCTCGCCGACCAGATCGGCCACCTCGCCGTAAGCGGAGAGGCGACGGAGCCCGGCGACATTGGAGCGGATGAAATCAGCAGTGAGCGGCTGGTACTCGTACATCGGCAGCGGAGTGCCGGAATCAGCAGGCTCTACCTCGAAGGGGATCTCGGCGCCCTGCGAGAGCAGACCGTCGAAGAGATCGGCAGCGTCGCTGGCAAGCTCGCCCAGCGCGAAGGTGATGCGGTCGTTGGCGCTCTCGATCACGGTCACGGGGAATTCATTCACCCCGCAGGCGCGTGCTCCTGCGGATGCAGGCTGGATTGCATGAAGGCGGTTTGTCGACCGCCGGCTGTGCCCGTGCCTAAGCGGGCGTGGGCTCTAGTTGATCGGCGGGCAACCAGCGCTCGCCGTAGAGCCGCATGTCCTCGACGATCGGGACGAGCGCCTGGCCCTTCTCGGTCAACGAGTACTCCACGCGCGGAGGCACCTCAGGGTAGGTTTCACGCTCGACTATGCCCCACTGCTCGAGCGTGCGCAGGCGCAGAGAGAGCGTACGCGGGCTGATGCCCTCGAGAGACCTCTCGAGCTCACAGAAGCGCTGTGGTGAGTCGGCCAGATCCCTGATGATGATCAGGGTCCACTTGCCTGAAATCACCTCAGCGGTGCGACAGACCGGACAAGTTGGATCGAAACCCATAGGGCGATTATAGGGAGAGGCTTCAAAAAGTAAAGCAACTTTACGAACCCGCCAGGTGTGTGATCTGAAAGACCCAGCCAGCTCCAATTGCGGCGAAGACAGCGCCGAATGCAAGGTATGGGGCGAAGGGAATCGTGGCTTTACGCGCCGCCAGTCCCTGGCGGGCGAACAAGAACACCGCCGCAAGGCAGCCGACGACCAGAGCGCAGATCACTGCGGTCACAACAGCCGAGCCAAGACAGAGCCCGATAAACCCGACCAGCTTGGCATCCCCCATCCCCATCGAATCGGGCCTGAACCAGGAGACGAAGGCGAATGGAATCGCCGCCGCGAACGCCCAGAGAAATCGTCCGGGCAGAAGATCTGGCGAGAAGGTCGCAACCGCAACCAAGACGGGCAGTGAGCCGAACATCAATGCCCGGTTGGGAATCAGGCGCTCGCGCAGATCGGTGACGCAGACCCAAACCAGAGTGGCCGAGCAGGATATCCCGACGATCAGAGAGGTCCAGAGATCATCGGCAACCACCATCTGACGATGGGCGACGCCGAGGACCTCTCCCCCTAGACCTCGTGACCCTTATCAGCTGTCTGCGTAGGGGCCCTCGGCGTCTGCTGCGTCGCGGGATTCCGGCCAAACGGCATTCGAGCGTTCCGAATCCATGTCGTAGTCGCTGTGGTGTGCGGTAAAGATCGTCTCGCCGAGCGATCTGGCCGCCGCCAGCGGATCGGTTGGGTCAAAGCGAACTTCGCCCCTGCGATTGCCGCTGCCGATGACCGTTTCAACGAATTCGTGCTTGAAGTATCTGGAAATCTCCTGAACTTGATTCACCAGACCGAGCGTCGAGGCCTGATTCTTCTCCTCGGCCGAGACAAGCAACCCCGAGCGCTTTCCTCGTATGCCTTCGATCACCACTTGGTGATCCGGATAGCTTGCCGACTGATAACAGACGATCCGATCGAAGAAGTTCTTCAGACTCGCCGCCATCCCGTAGTAGTAGAGAGGTGTTGCATAGATCCAGGCATCCGCCGGAAGGAGGCTGTCCAGCAGGAGGCTCGAGTAGCCATCTTTTATCGAACAGCGACCGTCCTCGCCCCTGCAGGTTCGGCAGTCGCGCAGTAGGCCCGATACAGATTCGCTCAGATCTATCAGCTCGACCTCGCTGCCCGCCGAAATGCTCCCCTCAGCAAAGGCCTCGGCCAGAGCGCGCGAGTTACCGTCTACCCGGGGGCTGGCGCAGAGGACCACGGACTTCATTCGACAGCCCCTAGCGACCGATCAGGAATCAGGCGGAGTCGCGGAGCTTCTGTGCTTCGGCCAGTGACTGCAGCTTCTTGAGCGACTGGTTTTCGATCTGGCGGATTCGCTCGCGAGTGACGTTGAAGGTACGGCCGACCTCGTCGAGGGTGCGCGGATGCTCTCCGCCCAGCCCGTAACGGAGCTCTAGTACGCGGCGTTCGCGATAGGAAAGGTTCTCCAGCGCTTCTTTGAGCGCCTCCTTGGTCAGCAACTCCGCGGCACGGTCGAACGGAGACTCAGCCTGCTCGTCAGCGATGAACTGGCCGAACTCTGACTCCTCTTCATCACCGACAGGCTTCTCGAGCGATACGGGAGCCTGTGCTGAGCGCTTGATCGCGTCGACTTCCTCGGGATCGATACCGGTGATCTCGGCAATCTCGTCCGGAGTGGGCTCGCGACCCAGTTCCGTAACCAGCTTGCGCTCGGCGCGACCGATCTTGTTCAGCTTCTCGACGACGTGAACCGGAATACGGATGGTGCGGGCTTTGTCTGCGAGCGCACGGGCGATCGCCTGACGAATCCACCAAGTCGCGTAGGTCGAGAACTTGAACCCCTTGCGGTAGTCGAACTTCTCTGCCGCACGAACGAGGCCGAGGGTTCCCTCCTGGATCAGGTCGAGGAATGGCAGTCCCTGGTTGCGGTAGTTCTTGGCAATCGAGACGACGAGGCGGAGGTTCGACTCGACCATCTTCTGCTTTGCATTCAGATCACCCTTTTCGATCCGCTGGGCGAGGTCGACCTCTTCCTGAGCGGTGAGCAGTCGGACCTTGCCGATGTCTTTGAGGAAGAGCTGGAGCGAATCGGTGGTCATGTCCGGCTTCAGATCCAGCGAAGCCTTGGCAGCGGCGCGCTTGCGGCCACGAACGGCCCTTGCCTCTTCTTCGGCGGCAGCCTTCTGAGCCGGGTCGAGATCCTCGACCAGCTCGATTCCGCTCGATTCGATGTGTCCGTAGAGCCCCTCTATGTCTGATTCTTCAAGCTCTACCTCGGATACCGCGTTCGAGACATCACCAAATGTGAGTACGCCAAGCTGCTGACCACGCGTGATCAGCGACTTGACCTCGTCCATCTCCTGGAGATCGGCGAGGACCGTTGTCTTGTCGTCAGTCTTTCCTGTCTTGCTAGCCATAGTCTCTAAGTCCGTTTCTTAAACACCGGGGAGTCTTTTCGGTTACCCGGCTATGAGTCCTTCGTCGGCCAGAAATCATCCAGCCTGACGCTTGCCAAACGTATTGAACCGCTCCAACCGACAACTGCCTAGGCACCGAACGGCCGAATGTGAGCCGAAGGCCTCGCCTGAGACACCCTGCGCTCCCCTGCTGGGAAGGCCTCGGTCCTGCGAGCGACCATCAAGAGTAATTACTTCACTAAGTAAAGTCAACGAAGCCACGCATCGGAGCAAGGGTTCTTGCCTGACGAGGGCTGCCGGATGAGCGCGATCCCGAGATTCTGGGAGAACCGATGGCTCCACGCCTTCTGGCAGCGGGCCTACAAGGAGAACATCACCGGACTCTCGGCGATGATCGCCTACAACCTCGTGCTCGCGGCATTCCCGTTCACGCTGCTGATCCTGTTCATCGTCGGGCAGATCCTGCGCTCCGAGGCCGCCGAGGCAAGCGTGCTGCGAGACCTTCAGATCCTGCTGCCGAATACCGACCCGGCAGCTATCCAGGAGAACCTGAGCCGGATTCGCGCCAGCTCGACCACGGTCGGTCTGATCGGCGCGATCGGTGTGATCTGGATCAGCGCATCTTTCTGGGGCGCAGTCGATACCGCCTTCTGCCGGATCTACCACGTCGACTGCCGAGGGTGGGTCGAGCAGAAGAGGTTCTCGTTCGTGATGCTGATCGTGGTCGTGGCGCTGATGTTTGCCAGCTTGCTGGTGCCGACGATCGAAAGTGCCATTTACGCCGCTGCCGGAGATCTGCCTTGGGGGCTCTCCAACGCAGGGTTTGGGGCCAATGCGCTGGTGCTCCTGGCCACGATGCTCGTGAGCTTTCTGATCGTCTCGATCGTCTACTGGTCGGTGCCGAAGGGACATATGCCATGGCGCTCGGTCTGGATCGGCGCGCTGTTCTTTGCAGTCACCACCAGTCTCGGGAACTTCATCTTCCCGCTCTATCTGAAGAACTCGGAGCTGGGCAAGATCGGCGGTACCTTGGGACTGTTCCTGATCGTGCTGCTCTGGTTCTATCTCGTCTCGCTCGCGATGCTGGCCGGTGCGGTGATGAACTCACTTCGGCACGAAAAGGACGACACAGGTGTGTTGCCAATGGATGCGGAAACGAAATAGAGACAGATGACCAAAGCCAAAGCAGAATTGAAGATCCTCCCCGACCCGATCAGGGGAGCCGCGACCGAAGACGGTCCGCTCCGTTCCGCTCAGGAGGCAGACGTAAGCCTGACCAAAGAAGAACTCGAAGAACTCTGGAGGCCCGAGACGCTCGAGCGGCTGGCGCGGGCCTACTGGCGGTTCCTCGAAACACGTTCACTGCATGCGTTGAAGGTCGAATACGGCCCCAACGACCGGTCGGTCGTGCTCGGGTCCAAGAAGCTCACACTGCTGAGGTTTCGCGCGCCCAACTTCGATCGCGGTCCAGGGTTTGGTCGAGTGACCTGGCGGATCGAGCGCGGGGTGCTGGTTGCGCCCGAGGGTCGCGGCAGGGGCTTTCTGCGCTTCGATGTACGGCGCCTCGGCGAGGCAGATGACGGCCGTGAGCATGTGAGGATCAGGATCGAGGTGTCGAACTTCTACCCGATGCTGAGAGGCTCAGGCAAGATGGCCAGGTTCGGCGCCTTCTTCTACGGCCAGACCCAAGCTCGCCTGCATACATGGATGACTCATGGATTCCTCAAATCGCTGGCGACACTGGATCTTCCGGATCTACGGCCGGAGAGACGAGAGGCTTACGAGTAAGCGGGGGCAACGCCCTGCTCGATCAAAGCCAGCTTCATCGCTTCGGTGATCGGCGTCGGCGAAATGTCGAACAGCGCCATCCCTGAAGGATCATCGACCACCGTCTCTACCGTCAGGCCCTCGATCAAGGGCTTCGCTACGCCGGCATCGACCGGCGTTACCAAACCGATCCAGTGCGAGGAGAGCTTCGGAGTGAGCAATGGAATCTTCACCTGAAGTGGTGGCCGTTTGCCCATTGCCGATGCCAGCTCGGAGAACATTCCACCGTAGGTAGTCACATCGGGACCGCCGATCTGGATTACCTGCCCCTTGGCCCCTGGGGTTTCGGGGGCTGCGACCAGATACGCGATCACATCCCGAACGGCAATCGGCTGTGTGCGAGTGGATGTCCAGCGCGGCGTCACCATGACAGGGAGGCGCTTGACCAGCCAATAAAGAGTGCGGTACGACTCTGACCCCGCACCGATGACCGCTGCGGCTTGAAGATAGGTCACAGGAACTCCGGCAGACCCTAGGTAGCCGGCCGTGGCATGGCGAGACTCGAGATGTTCTGACCCGCCGGATGCCAGGCCTCCCAGGTAGATGATCTGATCGACACCTGCCTTGGCTGCCGCTTGTGAGAAATTCAAGGCCGCCTGACGATCCAATTCGACGAAGTCGCCTTTGCTGCCGCGGCCCATCGAATGCACCAGGTAGTAGGCGACCTTCGCTCCCTCGAGCGCCTTCGGGAGTGAGTCAGGTTCCAGGACATCGGCCTTGCGGATCTCGCACCCTTGCTCTTCGAGGTCCCGAGCGCGATCTGGATCCCTTGCCAGCGCCCTGACCGAGCGTCCGGCATCGAGCAACGCTTGACACAACAGGTGGCCGATGTAGCCCGTGGCGCCTGCGACTACGGCATCGGGTGCGGTGGTTTGCTCAGCCATAGCGGCCACCGGTAATTGCCCTCAACTTCTCTGTGTCGTGGGTTGCCTCCACCTTGCGTACTGTGCCAGATCTAGAGCGCATCACGAGTGACTCGGTAGTGGCACGGCCATCCAGATAACGGACGCCGTCGAGCAGATCTCCGTCGGTCACGCCAGTGGCGGCAAAGAAGACGTCGTCACCGGAGATGAGATCATCGGTCTCGAGCACCTTGGACAGGTCGTAGCCGGCATCCTCGGCTGCTTTGCGCTCCTCATCGTTTCGCGGCCAGAGCCTTCCAAGAAGTCGGCCGCCGAGAGACTTGATCGCGGCAGCGGATAGAACGCCCTCGGGTGTGCCACCGATTCCCCAGAGCAGGTCCACCCCGGTCCCTTCGGTCACCGCAAGCAGCGCTGCCTGGACATCGCCATCGGTTATGAAGCGGATACGCGCGCCTGCCTCGCGGATCTCTGCGACCGCCTCTTCGTGGCGCGGGCGATCGAGCATGATCACCGTTACCTCGTTGGTTCCGCTGCCCTTCTCCTTGGCGACCGCGTTGACGACCTCAGTGAGCGATGCACTGAGATCGAGGCAATCAGCCAGGCTGGGCGCCGCTGCGAGCTTCTCCATGTAGACACAGGGGCCCGGGTCGAACATCGTCCCGCGCTCGGCCAGTGCGATCACCGCAAGCGCTCCGGGGAAGCCACGGGCAGTCAGCGTGGTCCCTTCCAGAGGATCGACCGCGATGTCGGCAACTGGAGGGCTGCCATCGCCGATCTGCTCGCCGTTGTAGAGCATTGGAGCTTCGTCTTTTTCACCCTCGCCGATCACGACCAGGCCGTCCATCGGGACGGTCTCGAGTAGAAGCCGCATTGCATCGACGGCAGCCTGGTCGGCAGCCTCCTTGTCTCCTCTGCCGACCCAACCGGCAGCGGCGAGCGCTGCGGCCTCGGTTACACGAACGAGTTCGAGCGCAAGGTTGCGATCGGGGCGGTCGCCGCTTCGCTGATCGTGGGAGATGACGTCGCCGTTGCCGCTCATCCGAAGCTTCCGGGAGGTCTGCGCGGCGCTCCGCCGCCATGATCGAGCGAGCCCACCGCTCCGGCGGCAAAGACGGTCAAGGAGGAGAGCAGGGCAAGGAAGTAGCCCCAGGTGAGGTGGACCTGGATGTCGCGGCCGGACGGACGGTCGATCAAGCCGTTGAAGACGATCAGCACGAAGGCGATCAGCCCGATGATCGCGGTCATCTCGCCGCGCGGCCAACTCGTCTCCACCCCGCGCACTGCAAAGAAGGTCAAGACCAACGGTGCGAGCCCTGCGACGAGCCAGAGCCATCGCAGCGTCTGGAAGGTCTCGAATGCCGTACAGGTGTTGTCGCCGATCCCGCAAGCCCATGCCGCCGGCTCTTGGCCACGAGCGACATCAGGCCCGCTGCCGAGCGAGTACCAAGGCAGGAACAGGCTCAGTACGAGGACGAAACCTGCCACTACTGCGGTTATCTCCGCACGGCTGATTCGCGAGGGATCCACCGCTTGCGACTCTACCTTTCCGCGCCGGATGATGTGCCGTCGTGCTTGCGCCGCGCCTATTGGGGTACGCTCGCCTCGTGGCAAATGGAGAGAAACGCTGGGGGCTCACCCTTCCCCTGCCGGGACTGTCGCTGAGCCAGCACGGCGAGTTCGTGCGTCTGGCTGAATCCAGCGGCTACACCGACCTCTGGTCAGGCGAGACGAACGGGGCCGACGGATTCACACCACTGACCATGGCCGGAGCGATGACCGAGAAGGTGCGCCTCGGAACCGGCGTGGTAGGCGTTATGACCCGCGGCAAGGCTCTGCTCGCTCAAGAGGCAGCCGGGGTGGCCGATGCAACGAACGGTCGCTTCGTGCTCGGGATCGGAGCATCATCGGACCGGATCGTCGAGGGATGGAACGGGCTTACCTTCGAAAAGCCGTTGACAAAGATCTCCGAGACTGTCGATTACCTGAGGACGGTTCTCGCGGGTGAGCGAGGCGAGGGTGGATTCAAACTGGAGCGGGCGCCAGAACAGCCGGTGCCGATCGTGCTGGCCGCCCTGCGAGGAAAGATGCTCGAGCTCGCGGTCGAAAAGGCCGACGGCGCCTTCACCAACTTCCTTCCCCTCGGGGGGCTCCCGCAGGTCACGGCCCAACTCGAACAGGCTCCCGAAGGGTTCGAGCTGCTCTGCCGATTCTTCTGTCTGGAAGGTGAGCGCGAACAGGTCGAGCCACTTGCGCGATTCATGTTCAGCTCCTACATAACCGTCCCCGTATACGAGGCCTTCTACCGCTGGCTTGGCTACGGCGATCAGATCGATCCGATGTGCGAGGCCTGGCAGGCGGGTGATCGTGCCAAGGCGGCCGAGGAGGCTCCTTGGGAGCTGATCGCAGACGCATTCATGTTCGGCGATGCCGATGCGATGCGCGAACGCCTCGATGCCTTCGTCGAGGGTGGGATCACCTGTCCGGTGATCACACCGATAACCACGCCTGATCGCATGGCCCAGTTGATCGAGGGCCTCGCTCCCCGCTGAGCCGAGCTAGCGGGCGCTGCGGGCGAGCGCAAGCGCGTACTCATCGCCCTCGCTCGCAAACCAGTCGGTCAACTCCAGTTCGGCCTCGGCGAAGATCGCCTCGAGGCCATCCCGGGCGAACTTGGTCGAGATCTCGGTTCGCATCTCCTCGCCTTGGGAGAAATCGAGATCGAGATCGAGCGAATCCAGCCTGACCTGCTGTTCGCGCAGCGAGCGCAAGCGCATCTCGATCCAGAGGTTCTCCGAGTCCCAAAGAGCCACATGCTCGAAAGCCTCCGGATCGAAGTTGCCATCGAAACGATCGTTCAAGACCTTGAGCGAGTTCCGGTTGAACTCCGCGGTCACCCCCTGAGAGTCGTCGTAGGCAGCGACGAGAGTGGCCGGATCCTTGATCAGATCGACGCCAAGCAGGAAGCGATCATCGGGGTCGAGCAGGTTGGCGATACGCCGCAAGAAGCCCGATCGCTGCTGCGGAGGGAGGTTGCCGATGGTTCCACCCAACAACGCGATCAACCTCGGCCCTCCTACGGGGACCCGCTCGAGATCGTGTTCGAAGTCGCAGACGAGGCCTCTGACCTCGATACCCGGATACTCGCTGGCGATCCTCTCGGCTGTATCCCTCGTGATCTCCTCGGAGATGTCCACCGGGCAGTAAGCGTGGAGCGTACCCGCGTCGCGCATCGCATCGAGCAGAACCCGTGACTTGGCAGCAGAGCCGGAGCCCAGCTCGATCAGAGTGGATGCGTTAGCCGCTGCAGCGATCTCGGGCGAGCGGTCGACCAGAATCTGGCGCTCGCAACGGGTCGGGTAATACTCGGGCAACTCGGTGATCCGCTCGAACAGCTGCGAGCCATGATCGTCGTAGAAGTACCGCGGCGAGATCTCCTTGAAAGGTTTGGTCAGCCCGGCACGGACATCGGCAGCCACTCCGGAGTCGGACCCTGCTGGTGGCAGTGCAACCTCGACTGACATGGACACTCTTTCGCCCTCGCTCATGTCGAATCCTTTGCGCATCGAAAACCGGAAAAGATCTGTTTGCGCTCTGCCAGATCCCAGTTGCGGAAGCTCTGGCGGATGGTGTGACGGCGCGTAGCCCAGGCGCCACCCCGCAAGACCTTGAATCCCTGTCCGTAGTGCGTTTGTGAGTAGTCCTCGTACGGGAAAGCCTGAAAGCCCGGGTAGGGCTCGAAGTCACTGGCGGTCCACTCCCAGACATCACCGAGCATCTGGACCGCGCCGCAGTCAGATGCGCTGTGATCGACCGCGCCAGCAGGTGAGACATCCCAGGCGAAGTGATCCAGGTTTGCCTGCTCGCGATCACTGCCTGCCGCTGCAGCTTCCCACTCGAACTCGCTCGGCATACGCTTACCCGCCCACACGGCGAAGGCCTCGGCCTCTTGGTGCGAGACATGAACGACCGGTGAGTCAGGGGCGATCTCCTCGCTGCGCCCGAAACGCTCGCGATGCCACGAACCGTCGCCGTCGGCAACCCAGTACATCGGCGGCTCGGTATCTGTCTCTGCCAGGAACCGCTGATATTCACCGTTGGTCACCGGGGTCCGATCGATCAGGAACGGCTCGATCTCGACCGTGTGCCGCGGACGCTCGTTGTCATAGGCAAACCCATGATCGCCGGCACCAATCTCGACCATTCCACCGACGCACTCGACCATCTCGGGGCCTTCACCGACCGCTCCGGCCGGCGCGGTCTCGCCCAGATCGGGAGGGTCGTATCCCGGAACCAACTGCAGCAGCTGGAGCATCGTTTCGTTGTGCTGATGCTCGTGGGCGAGTATCAACTCGTAGACGAAGCCGTCTCGCAGCAGTGGATCGGTGACATCCGGGTCGAGGTCGACAGCCTCGAGGGCCTCGAGTGTTCGCTCGCGCACCTGCTGGAGATAGGGAAAGACCTGCTCGGGAGGGAGAATCGGCAGCTCGCCGCGGACCTTCCGGGGCTGGGCGATCGCGTCGTACAGCTCACCGAGCGATCCGTCGAGCGGCTCGCTGCCGGCCACTCGCTGAACCAGCCAGAGTTCTTCGAAGTTCGCGATGTGACCGAGATCCCAGACGAGTGGACTCAAGATCGGAGACCAGACACGATTGAGCTGGTCGGAGTCGAGTTGCTCCACCAGTCGCAAAGTGCGTTGCCGCGCCTCCCTCAGGCCTTCAGCGATCTCCTCGCGACGCGCGTTGGTTGTGGCTTCGAGCGCGATCTGCGAAGCGTAGCGAGGGGGTCAGCACGACGAGCGAGGAGTCGTCGGTTCAGTCGGTGCCGAAGTACTCAGGGCTCAAATACACCCGTTTGTGCCAGGGAGGGGTGACAGCAAATCCGCGGCTCCCCTTCGAGAGGTCCTCGATCGGCACCAACCTGAGCGTTGCCGGCGGCGTCCATCGAGTGTGTCCACCACTTCCGCCTGCTCTGCCGGCATGACTGCCGCCCGAGACCAGAAGCAGCGAGCGTGAGTGCAGAACAGGGGTCCAGCCATTGCGCTCTCTCAGGCCGAGTCTCTCGGAGAGGCGACGGAGGGAGTCCGCCGCGGGGAGCCTGCCCGATGTGTCAGAAGCCCAGTCGCCGATGCTCGGCAGGCCGTTGTAGCCGTTGTGGGAGCTCGCCCTCGCCAGCACCTTGCCACCCGAAGAGACTCTGACCTGAAAACTCTCCCAGTCGTCTAGATGGAATCCTCGCTTGCCCAGCAGCGGAACTCCGCGAAGGCTCGCCGAATCGGGGTAGTAGAGCCAGTACTGCATGAAGAGATTGCCGGCTGCGGCTCCCGAGCAATCCGCCTCGGAGGGGATCGGGTTGCGTGGCCTTCGGCAGTCGACCACATGAGTGAATGCAGTGACCGGATTACCCAAGCGCGATGAAGAGGCGCGACCAGACGGAGAACCATCGGCGCAATCTGGTGAGCGGCAGTCCCGGAAGTCGATCGGCAGCGACTGCATCCCCTGCTCGTAGGAGATCAGGGGCGCATGTTCACGCAACAGTCCGGCGATCTCTGCGTCGTAGCCCTTCAGCAGTTCAGGATCATGCCTGCAGGGAATCTGCAGGCGGACCGCGCAGACGAGCCGCTCGGCCACTTCCCTGGCTAGACCGCTGCCACCGAGCGCACGGGTCGCACCGGTCGCACCGGTCGCACCGACCAGCGCCAGCATCAGAAGTGCCACGAGCAGAGTAAGACCCGCCCACTCGACGGTCGCTTGCCCTGACTGGCGCCTCGTTGAAACGACCGATCGCCGTAATGGTCTACCTCGCATCGGGTGAACCTAGGTCCCGAATATCCACCCATCCAACCTGAAAGGTGTCCAAATCA
>JBEIRY010000040.1:0-15360 GCA_040375675.1 Thermoleophilales bacterium
CCCGTACCCGTCTACTTCGATGAAACCTCGCAGACCTTCAACGCCGGCGCAGCTTCTTGTGGCGTGCCGGGAAACGCCGCCGGCCTGGCTCTCGCTGCGCAGAGGTACGGCTCTATGCCGCTCTCGGAGTTGGTGAAACCGGGGATCGCTCTGGGGCGCGACGGAGTGGTGATCAACGAGCAGCAGGGCTACGTGCTGGAGATCCTCGAGGCGATACTTACGATGACGCCGGAGTCGGCGGCTCTCTACGCGCCCGAGGGCAAACCGCTGCGTACTGGCGATCTCTTTCGCTACCCCGAGATGTCAGACGCGCTGGAGCGCTTCGGAGCCGAGGGCTCGGAGCCGTTCACCTCGGGAGATATCGCGGTCGAGGTGACCGATTGGGTGCGCGAGCACGGCGGGAACCTCGGAATAGACGATCTTCGCGCTTACGAGCCGATCGTGCGCGAGCCCTTGCGTATGGGCTTTCGTGGAGCGGAGGTGCTGATGAATCCGCCCTCTTCATCAGGAGGGCTCTTGATCTCCTACGCGCTCGGCCTGCTCCAGCGCCTGGGGTCGACCAGCGACGCGGAGCGACTGGTGGCGGCGATGGAGGCCTCCAACGCGGTGCGCCACGGGGACTTCCATGATCGCCTGCACCAAGACGGGTTTGCAGCAGAGGTCCTGGATCCGCAGGCCCTCGATGCCGCCGCAGCTCGGATCGACTCGGGCGAGTGGGTGGGCGGAGGAGGTGGAGCGGGTGGCCCAGACGCCGATACCGACGCGCTCGGGTCCACCACCCACATCACAGCCGTAGATTCAGAGGGCCGCTGCGCCTCGATTACCTGCTCGAACGGCACCTGTTCGGGTCTCCAGGTTCCCGGTACCGGCGTGCACCTCAACAACATGCTCGGTGAGGAGGATCTGAACCCCGGCGGATTCCATCGCATACCGCCGGGGCAGCGGGTGAGCTCGATGATGTCCCCCGGGGCGGTATTGCGCGACGGCGAGTTGGTGTTGGGCATCGGCAGTGCAGGCTCCAACCGGATCCGCTCTGCGGTGGTCCAGACGATCGTGCGCACGATCGAAGAAGGCATGGGCGCTCAGGAGGCGATCGATGCCGGACGGTTGCATTTCGAATTGGGCGTGGTCCAGGCCGAGCCCGGGGTGGATGCCTCGGCGCTCGATCTCCTCGAGCAGCGCGGAGTCCCGGTGGTGCGCTGGAAGCGACGGAACCTCTTCTTCGGTGGTGTGCAGGCGGTGGTGCGAGAGCCCTCGACCGGAGCGCTCGGCGGTGGCGGGGACCCGCGCCGTGGGGGAGCGGTGGCAAATGCGTGAGCGGCGGCGATCAGCCAGGTCGAGCAGATAACCCCTGCTCGCCACGAATACATCCGCCGCTCGGGATAGGTTGCCGTCAATGCATCGGTCAGTCGAGTATCAGGGCATGTTTCCGGCCCTCGTCGTCTCGGTAGCAGTAGCCGGCCTGTTGTTGGTCGGTGTGGCGCTAAGCGCCGTCTGAGCAGACGAGGAATCGGGAGGAGGAACTACCCCCAACCACCCGCCTGATGGCGGGTCAGGGGTGAGGTGCGCTTCCGTTGGTGCTTCCGGAGCCGTTGGACTGAGCTCGCTCGCTTGCCTGTTCGGCCTGATCGAGAGCCCGCTCGAGCGCCTTCAGTGCGTTTGCCAGAAGCGTCATTCGCTCTGCCTCGTCGCGGCGCTCCAGCAGGGCCTGCTTGGTCTCGACCGGTAACTCGATCCGGCTTGCGATCTCGTAGGCGGTCGCCCTGTCCATCTCGGCCGGGTCGGGCCGCTCGCCGGTTGCCCGCTCTGCGATCGAGGCGAAGGTATCGCGAGCCGCTTCGGCATCCGGTCCCCCGTCGGTGGGGTCATCGGCGCCTGTGGTCTCGATCTCGGCCTCGGGCCACTCTTCCGTCTCCATCCGGTCGAGGACCAGAAATGGCTCGGTGCCCAAACCCATGATGTTGGAACGACCGTCCTCGAAGCGCTCGAGGACTTCCTCGATCCGCACCAAGCAGCCGATAGAGCGGGCCCCGTCGTTGTCGCGCAGCACGATTCCGAACGGCAGATCCTCACTCAGGCAGTGGGATGTCATCGCCTGGTATCTCGGCTCGAAGATGTGCAGCGGGACCTGTTCGCCGGGCAGGCAGACCAGAGGCAGCTCGAAGATCGGGATCCGCTCGCTCACGTGTTTGATTCTAGGGGCGAGCGGCTGGCGCTACGCTGATTTCGGCTTGCGGCCTGAGATCAGCAGGTTGTAGAAGAGGCTCGCCGGCAGGTACGGCTCGAGGGCGATCGTGTCCAACTTCTGCAAGGCGATGTAGCTTCGGAAGGCAAACTTGCGCCAGGCCATCGGTACCTCCTCGGGCTCTGCGCTGCCTTCGAGGGTGCGCATGGTCCAGCCGTGGACGTTGGCGAGGAGTTCCTCGCCCCTCACATGGACTTGGTCGAACCCGGCCCCGGTGGCGAACCCGTCTAGCGCCGCAGGTGCGAAGGCGTGCACATCTACCTCGCTTTCGAGCTCATGGCGCTGGTCGCACGCCTCCTCCTTCTTGCTGTTGGGCGAAGCGCGCATCGCTCGGCGCCACAGTGGCGCCGCGAGGGTGGCACCGCGTTTGGGCAGAACTGCGAGCCGGTCGCCGTAGCGGGAGGGCTCGCCGCAGAAGACCATCGCTCCTCCGGGCTTCAACACCCTGAAGAACTCGGCGAAGGCCTTGCCGAGGTCGGGGATGTGATGCAGGATCGCGTGGCCGAATACGAGGTCGAACGACTCGTCGGCAAAAGGCAGTGTCTCCGCTTCCGTGACCTTGGTATCGACTTCGAGGCCGAGCCGCTTTGCGTTCTCGGAGAGCGTCTCGAGCATGCCCGGAGAGATGTCGGTCGCGGTGACCTTCTCGACTACGCCAGCCTGGATCAGGTTGAGCGAAAAGTAACCGGTGCCTGAGCCGATCTCCAGCCCGGACTCGAAGGGCTTGGACGGAATCTCGCCGAAGGCCTTGCGTATCTTGCCGGTCACCTGATCCTGGCCGATATCTCCGAAGTCGATCCCCCACTTTGAGTCGTAGGTGGCGGCTGCCGCGTCGTGGTAGGACTCGTTGACCTCTTTGATCCGGGCGGGTTCGGTCGGCGCGGGCATCGAGTTGGATGTTTACTAGGTGCTGTATGAGCGAGCCGTCAGCCTCCAAGCCCACGGAGCAGATCCTGCAGGCAAATCAGCCCGAGGGTGTTCCTCCGCTGCCCCTTACGGGAGAGCGGACCCTGCCCGATGTTCCCGAGGAGAACTACTGGTACCGAAGGCACCTGGTCGTCTACGAGTGGATCGCCGAGCGTTGTCGCGGAAAGAGCGTGGTCGATCTCGCCTGTGGGGAGGGCTATGGGTCCGATCTGTTGGCGCAAGAGGCAGCCTCGGTGGTTGGCGTAGACGCCAACCCTGAAGCCCACGAGCACGCCCGGCTTCGCTATCGCAGGCCCAACCTCGAGTTCCGGCGCGAGTTGGTCGAGGCCTACGACGACCCCTGCGATGCAGTGGTCTTCTGCCAGACGATCGAACACATCCACGAGCCCGAGAAGCTGCTCGACCGGATCGCCAGCCTCGCGCCGGTTGCCTACATCACCACCCCGAACCGCTTGACCTTGGCACCCGATGGAGCCGAGAAGTCCGACAACCCTTGGCACATCCGCGAGTACGACGCCGGTGAGTACCAGGAGCTTCTCGAGAAGTCGTTCGATCGAGTGAAGATCCTCGGGCTCTTCCACTCCGGCAAGCTGCGACTCCACGAGCATGCGTTGAGTATTGGCTGGGACAGGGTCCACAAGGGTCTCGGCATCACCGAGCGCTTCTACGACCGCTTCACGCCGTCCATCAGCACCAGCGACTTCGCCTTGCGCCCGGGAAACCTCGACAAGGCACTCGACTTCGTGGCTGTTTGTTCGAGCGACCGCGCTCGAGGTAACTGAGATAGGGGCACCTGTGGTGAGTGCAGCGGGCGGACCTGCAGATTCCGAACCCGGCGCGGGCGATCTCGCGATAGTCCTTCACAGCCACATGCCTTATGTGGAGGGGTTCGGTACCTACCCCTTTGGAGAGGAGTGGCTGTTCGACGCCTTCGCCCGCTCTCACCTGCCGGTTCTAGATCTCGCCGATCGGCTGACCATGACCGTCACGCCGGTGCTGGCAGATCAGCTCGAGGCAGATGGCGTGCCCGATCGTCTCCTCGAGTTCCTGCGTCGGCACCGCCTCGGCGCCGCCGAGATCGATGTATCCGAAAACGGAGACACGCTCGTCGCTGCCGAGTCCGAGGCTGGTGCGTTCGCGCGAGCGGTCGAGACGATCGAACACTGCGACGGCGACCTCCTGCAACCCTTCCGAGCCGCGCAGGATGAGGGCCGTGTAGAGCTGATGACCTCGGCTGCCACCCACGCTGTCTTTCCGCTGCTCGCTACCAAGGCAGGCGGGCGCTTGCAGGTCGATGCGGGTTTGCGCTCGCACACTCGTCGGTTCGGGCGGCCGGCTGGATTCTGGTTGCCGGAGTGCGCCATCGCTCCGGGGCTCGACGAGTTGCTGGCTGAGCGGGGGCTTCTCTACACCTGCCTCGACCAGACCCGGTCCGAGCCTGACGGGGCCGCACTGCGCCCAATCCACTGCCCCTCCGGTTGTGTCGGTTTCACCATCGACTGGCCGACGGTGGATCTCGTCTGGGGGTCAGCTGGCTATCCGGCCGATTCCGTCTATCTCGACTTCCATCGACAGTCGATGAACGGCACGAGGCTTTGGGATATCGGAGGCAGCCCCTACGACCCCGAGCGTGCACGCGAGCAGGCGGTCAGCCATGCCAAGGCTTTCTGCCGCGCGGTCGCCGCCAGACTGAGCGATCATCGCGCCGCAACTGGAGATCGCGGGCTGTGCGTCTTTGCGATCGACACCGAACTACTCGGCCACTGGTGGCGCGAAGGCCCGTGGTGGCTCGAAGCCGTCATCTCCACGGCCGAGTCGGAGGGTCTCAACTTGCTGCGCCTCTCCGAAGCGCTCGAGGCGCACGATCCCGAGACGCGTGAGATCTCGACCTCCACATGGGGTGAGGGCAAGGATCTCTCGACCTGGGGCTCTCCGGCAGTCGCCGATATCGCCCGGGCTGCAAGGCGCAGCGAGTTGGCGCTGGTGACCGGTGCTCTCGCCTCGGGTACAGACGGTCCGGCCTCGGAGAGGGCGGCGCGCGAGTTGTTGGCGCTGCAGTCGAGCGACTGGGCCTTCATCGACTTTCGCGGGCAGGCTGGCGACTACGCATTCGATCGTGCAGTCGCCCACGCTGAGTCACTGCTGGAGGCCGTAGAATCTCCACATACACGCAGCGAGCGGCTACGGAATCTGGCACCTGATTTGAGCCTCGCTCCGCTACTCGAACCGTGAGATGAGAAACCAATGACACGCACTTTGATACTCACCTGGGAGTACCCGCCGCTGATCGAAGGCGGTCTCGCACGCCATGTGCGAAAGCTCGCCGAGGGCATGGCCTCGCAAGGAGTAGAGGTCCATGTGCTGACCCGCGGCGGTGAGGAGTCTCCGGCAGAGGAGACGATGAATGGGGTACACGTCTACCGAGTGCGCGAGCCGACCCGTCCAGCTGACCTGAACGAGTTCGTTGCCTGGGTCGAGCGGATGAACTCCGACATGCTCGCGGCCGGCGTCGAGTTGGGGGATCGCTTCGACTTCGACGTGGTCCATGGCCACGACTGGCTTGTGGCGAACGCGTGCGACCACCTCGCCAAGCGCTTCGAGACACCGCTCGTAACCACGATCCACGCGACCGAGCACGGGCGGCATCAGGGTTGGGTAGACAAGCACCCGCAGTCCTACATCCACGGAGTCGAGCGCTGGATCGCAAACCGCTCTGATCTGGTGATCGCCTGCTCGTATTACATGCGTGAACAGATCTGTGATGTCTTCGGCGTCGAGGAAGCCCACGTGGAGGTAATCCCGAACGGGATCGACCCCGACGACCTGCAGCCCTCCGACGATGCCGAGCTGGCCCGTCTGCGCGCCGAGTTCGCCCGCCCCGATCAGCCTTTGGTGCTTCTGGTCGGAAGGCTCGTCTACGAGAAGGGCTTCCAGTACGCGCTCGAGGCAATGCCGACGGTGCTCGAGTCGATGCCCGAGGTTCGCTTCGTCGTTGCAGGTTCTGGCACCCATGAGGAGGAGCTGCGCAGCCAGGCCGAGACACTCGGTTTGCTCGACCACGGCACCTTCGTTGGGTGGATCGGAGACGACGTCTTGCATTCGCTCTATCGAATTGCCGACCTCTGCGTGGTGCCCTCGATCTACGAGCCGTTCGGGCTGGTGGCACTCGAGGCGATGGCCTCCAGCTGCCCGTGCATCGTCGCCGACACCGGTGGCCTGCGTGAGGTAGTTCCGAGCGAGGACGTCGGCTTGCGCTTCCGCGCCGGCGACCCCGACTCGCTGGCTGAGACCACTATCCGGGTGCTTTCAGACGAAGCCCTCGGTAAGAGCCTGATCGCCGAGGCTCACGAGCACCTTCGCCGATTCGACTGGCAGGAGGTCTCCGAGCAGACCGCCGCTGCTTATCGGCGCCTGCTCGATCAGGCCCCGCGAAACGTTTCCTAGTCGGCCGTTTCTCTTCTCTAAGACGACTCGGGCTCTGGCTCGACGGGATCGCGCCAGCTCAAGTCTTTGGGCTTGTCGCGCATCCGCAAGATCCGCGCAGGGATACCGCCGACCACCGCGTTTGCCGGAACATCCTTGGTCACCACGGAATTTGCTCCGATGATCGAGTTGTCTCCGACCTTGACCCCGCGCAGAATGCAGGCCCCGTAACCGATCCAGACGTTCGAGCCGACCTCTACCTCGCGGGTGTAGATGCCCTGAGTTCTGATCGGGCGCTCGACCTCGACCACCCCGTGATCGAAGTCGATGAACATCGCCCGGTCGGCGATCACGCACTCGTCACCGATCCGCACCCGCTTGTAGGCGGAGATGGTGCACTCCTGACCGAAGACCGTCTTGCGGCCGATTTCCACCTCGCCCTCGTGGCAGCGGATCTTCGTGCCGTCTCCGATCCAGCTGTGGCGGCCGAACTTGACGGTTGCCTTCTTGCCGATCTGGATCTGGAGCCGCTTGCCGAAGAAGATCGGCCCCTCGGTCTGCCAGCGCCAGCCGGCTCTCGTGAACAGGCGGCGCCATGCGTATCGGAAGCCCAGCCGTATGTACTCAGGCGTGTACATGCGATTACGGGTGATATGTCCGATCAGTCGGCCCACGGCGCCGGATCATAGGCAGCCTGCGCTTGTGCGCGCTTGCGCTCGGAGGACGGCTCTAGACTCATCGCCAATGGGATCGAAACAGCTCAACTCCGCTGACCTGGTCGCCCCCCTGCTTGCGGGTGATAAGCGAGCGCTTGCGAGGGCGATCACCCTGATCGAAAACGACGACCCCGCCGGCTGGAAGTTGGTCCGGGAGGTCTTCCCCAAGACCGGCAGCGCCAGCGTGGTCGGTTTCACCGGCCCTCCTGGAGTGGGCAAGAGCACACTGATCGGCGCACTGACCGCCGAGCTCCGGCGCTCGGACCATCAGGTTGCGGTGCTCTCGATCGACCCCTCTAGCCCGTTCACCCAGGGCGCCTTGCTCGGAGACCGCATACGACTGACCGAGCACTTTCTCGACGACGGGGTGTTCATCCGCTCGATGGCCTCTCGAGGTGCACTCGGAGGGCTGGCCGAGGCCTCTTTGCAGGCGGCTCTCTTGATGGACGCATCGGGCAAGGACGATGTCTTGGTCGAGACGGTAGGGGTGGGTCAGGGGGAGATCGATGTTGTCGATCATGCCGACACGATCGTGCTCGTCCTGATGCCTGGGTCAGGTGACTCGATCCAGGCGCTGAAGGCCGGCGTGATGGAGATCCCGGACATCATCGTGATCAACAAGTCCGATCACCCGATGACCGACACGATGATCCGCGAGATCCGAGGGGTGCTCTCGCTCGGGCCGTCTGCCTCGTGGAAGATCCCGATCCTCCGCACCGAGGCAGCAAGGGGGGAGGGCGTGGCCGAGCTCGCCGCAGCCATTGCAGAGCACCGAGCCCACATCGAGGCCGAAGGTACGCTTGCCGAGCGCCGGGCGCGGAATCTGCGAAACGAGGTCCTCGAGTTGGCCATCGCCAGAGTCAGGCGCGGGCTCGAGGCAACGGTCGCCGAAGACCCCGATATCTCTACCTTGCTCGATCGCGTCGTCTCGCGAGAGATCGATCCGGCGAGCGCGGCGGAGGAGCTGCTTTCGCTGCGGGAGAAGAATGGCTGAGTCGAAGAAGAAGTCGGGGAGCAGGTCCAAGGCCAAGTCGCCGGAGTCGACCGAGCGCAAGCTGCCGGCAGTCGACGAGACGGTGAACTGGATCGGGCGGCGAGTCGACGGCATGGGTGAGAGGCCTCTTGGCCGAGTGGTCGGCATACATCTCGACGCGAGCGACTCGCAACCACGCTGGGCAGTGATCAAGATCGGACCCCTTGCCGGCACTACGGGCATTCCGGTCGAGCACCTGGCCGTCGGCGGTCCGAAGCGGCTCTTTGCGGCCTACCCGAGGGATCTGATCAAGGATGCGGCCAGGTTTTCGCCCGACGAGGATTTGACTGCAGCCGACGAGCGTGAACTCTGCGACAGCCTCGAGATTCCACCGGATACCGGCCGCGCCGCCGAACTGGAAAAGCGGCGTGACAAGACGGTCACTGCCAAGCCTCTCGTGTTGCCTGATTCAGAAGGCGACGCCGTGCAGCGCTAACAGCCGAGCTGGCGGGCGATCACCATGTGCTGGATCTCGTCCGTGCCCTCACCGATCGTCAGCACCTTGGCGTCGCGGTAGAAGCGACAGACCGGGTACTCCTCGATGTAGCCGTACCCCCCGTGGATCTGGACCGCTTCTTCGGTGGCTCGCACCGCCAGTCGACCGGTGATCAGCTTGGCCTGTGCCGCGGTGAGGGTGAAATCCTCACCGCGATCTTTCAGATCAGCCGCGCGGTAGACCAAGAGCCTCGCCGCCTCGATCTGGGCCGAGAGGTCGGCGATCTTGGCCTGGATCGCTTGAAAGCGTGAGATCGGACCACCGAACGCCTGACGCTCCTTGGCATATGCGATTGCTTCGTCGAGTGCGCCCTGCGCCAGACCTACGCCCATAGCCGAGACGCTGATCCGTCCGCCGTCGAGTGCCTTGAGGCACTGCCTCAGGCCCTCGCCTCTCTCACCAAGCAGGTTTGCCTCCGGTACCCGGCAGTCCTCGAAGGTCAAAGGACGCGTGTCGGAGGCGTTCCAGCCCATCTTCCGGTACGGCTCGCCCTGGGTGTAGCCGGGGGTTCCGTTGGGCACGATCAGGTTGGAGATCTCGCCCTCACCCGTGACTGCGGTGATCGTCACGCAGCCGGAGATGTCGGTCCCCGAGTTGGTGATGAACTGCTTCGAGCCGTTGATCACCCACTCGTCGCCGTCCAGCTTTGCGGTGGTCTTGGTGTTGCCTGCGTCGGATCCAGCCTCGGGCTCCGTCAGTCCGAAGGCGCCGAGTTTCTTGCCTGAGCAGAGATCCGGCAGCCACTCCTGCTTTTGATCCTCGTTGCCGAACATCGCGATCATCCCCGCGCCGAGAGAGGTGTGGGCCGCCACGGTGATCGCCACCGATGCGTCTATGCGTGAGATCTCCTCGACCGCAAGCGCGTAGGAGAGGACATCGCCTCCGCCACCGCCGTACTCGGGCGGATGTGGGATGCCCATGATCCCCAGGCCCCCGAGTTTTTCGACGATCTCGTACGGAAAGCGCTTCTCGCGGTCTAGCTCCTCGGCCACCGGAGCGATCTCTTGACGGGCAAAGTCTCTGACGGTGTCGCGGAGCAGGCGCTGCTCGTCGGTCAGACCGAAGTCCACTCGATCAGCCCTGCTTCGAGGCGAGGTCGCGGGCGAGGTCCACCAGCAGCCTGACCCCGTAGCCGGTGGGTCCGCTGCCCACGTAATCGCGTCCGACATCCCAAGCGGTGCCTGCGATGTCGAGGTGTACCCAGGGGGTGTCTCCCACGAACTCCTCGAGGAATTCCGCAGCGTAGATCGTGCCGGCCTTGCCCTTGCTGGATGCGTTGGTGAGATCGGCTTCCTTGCCCTTGGTCAACTCCTTGAACTCGGGGTGGAGCGGAAGTCGCCAGGCAATCTCGCCGGTCCTGCGGGCGGCCCTCTCTACCTCGGCTGCGAGGGGGTCGTCGTTTGAGATCAGGGCGGCGTAGGTAGATCCGAGCGCCACCAACACCGCGCCGGTCAAGGTCGCGAGGTCGACTATACGGTCGGCTCCCTGCTCTACCGAGTAAGCAAGAGCGTCGGCGAGGATCAGGCGGCCCTCGGCGTCGGTGTTGTTCACCTCGACCGTCTTTCCGTTCATCTGGGTGATGATGTCTCCAGGCTTGACCGCACTGCCGCTCGGCATGTTCTCGGTCGAAGGGATCACGCAGAGCACCGATATCGGCAGACCCAGCTCGGCGATCGCTCCGGTGGCCTCCAGTGCAGCCGCGGCGCCAGACATATCCATCTTCATCTCCTCCATGCCGCGAGAAGGCTTGATCGAGATTCCGCCGCTGTCGAAGGTCACGCCCTTGCCAACGATTCCGAGCGTCTCACCGGGGCCGGTGTGGCGAAGGACGATCAGCTTCGGCTCCTCTTGCGTGCCACTCGAGACGGCGACCAAACCGCCCATGCCGAGTCTCTCCATGTCGTCGCGGTCGAGCACATCGCAGCTGAGAGAGGGGTGGAGGCGCGCGAGCTCCTGTGCTCGCTCGGCCAGATAAGAGGGGGTGACCACATTCGACGGCAGCTGCTGCAGCTCACGGGCCTGATTGGCCGCAAGAGCGGCTACCCGAGCCGTTTCGGCCTCGGTTCGCATGGCGTCATCGATCTCGCCGCCCACCGAGATGATCAGGCGCTCGATTCCCTTGCGCTCGTCGGAGTCTTCGTCGCCTGCGCTCTTGTAGCGGTCGAAGCGGTAGTTGGCGAGGATCGTGCCGGCGATGATGTCGGCTACAGCGAGGCGGCTGCCCTCGTCGGAGCCCTTGACCGGAAGCCGCCAGGCGATCGTGCTGCACTTCCAGCGCTTTGCCTCCCGGGCCGCGAGGGCGCCGGCTACTCGCAGGCGCTCGCCGTCGAGCCCCTCGAGATCTCCCAGACCGACTATCGCGAGTCGCTCGGGTCCACCGTCTGTGCCGTCTGCCCCGCTCGAGCCAGGTCGCAGCAGCGTGACCGACTTGAAAGAGGTCTTCGCATCCTCGGCGCCGGCCACTTGGGCGAACTCCTTCGGCACGGCTGCCTCGGCATCGGTTCGCGGCAGCACATGCAGGTCTGCCTCGATTTCGGCCAGCGGTGTCTGTGTAAGTTCAACCTGCACGATTCGGGGAGGATAGTCATAGTGGCGATCTCAACTAGCATCGCCTGCACAAAGCACGCTGCCCGCAACCGAAAAGTTCAGGAAGGTAACGATGTCAAAGACGGTGATTCTCTCCACAGCCCGCACTCCTTTCGGAAAGATGGGTGGCTCTCTGTCCACGGTCGATGCCACGGGACTCGGTGCGACCGCCATCCGCGAGGCTCTCTCGCGCTCGGGAGTGGAGGCCGAGGAGGTCGAAGGCGTCGTGTTCGGTCAGGTCTTGCAGGCGGGACAGGGTCAGATCCCCTCGCGCCAGACTCAGATTGCCGCAGGAATCCCCAAGGAGGTCCCTTCCGAGACGATCAACAAGGTCTGTGCCTCCGGTATGCGCTCGATCGGTTTGTCCGATCAGGCGATCAGGGCCGGGGATCTCTCGGTCGGCGTGGCTGGCGGGATGGAGTCGATGAGCCTCGCTCCCTACTTGCTGCCTGGCGCAAGATTCGGCTTCCGGATGGGCAACGTCGACGCAGTCGACGCGATGACCTACGACGGCCTCACCAACCCGTTCTCGGGCAAACAGATGATGCCCGAGGCCGAAGAGGTCGGAGCCGAGTTGGAGATCTCCCGCCCGGATCTCGACGCGTGGGCCGAGCGTTCGCACAGGCTCGCGCATGCCGCAGTCGAGGCCGGATACATGGCCGAGGAGATTGCGCCGGTCACCGTCACATCGCGCAAGGGCGACACGGTGGTCGAGACTGACGAGGCGATCAGGCCCGAGACGACCCTCGAGGTACTCGCCGGTCTCAAGTCGATCGGCGGCGATGACGGAACCCACACCGCCGGCAACGCGCCGGGGGTCAACGATGGAGCCGCTGCGGTCGTAGTCGCATCAGACGAGTGGGCAGCCGAAAAGGGGCATGAGGCGTTGGCGACCGTCGTCGCCTACGGACAGGTCGCCGATGACTTCCCGTATCTCGCGAGGACACCTGCCAAGGCCGCAGATGCAGCGCTTGCCAAGATCGGCAAGAAGCCTGCTGATGTGGATCTTTGGGAGATCAATGAGGCGTTCGCCTCGGTCGCGCTCAACTCGGTGCGGATGCTCGATATCGATCCCGAGAAGGTCAATGTCAACGGTGGCGCGATCGCTCTCGGTCATCCGATCGGCGCTTCCGGTGCCCGGATCGTCGGCGCATTGGTCCACGAGCTCCGTCGCCGTGGCGGCGGACTGGGCTGCGCCTCCATCTGTTCCGGAGGCGGACAGGGCGATGCCATTCTGGTCGAAGTCCCAGGAGCCTGAGCGCTCGACCAGCTCGGATCCCGGCCGCCCTGCGGCCTTCTTCGATCTGGATAAAACGCTGATCGCCGGGTCCTCGGCGATGGCTTTTGCTGCGGCGGCGCGCAGGAAGGGGTTCGTCAGCAGGGCCCAGATTTCGCTCTGGGGAGTTGACCATCTGCGCTACCGGCTTCGTGGCGCAACCGATGAGGAAACCGCCGATGTGCTGAAGGCCGGCAGCGAGATGCTCTCGAAGATGTCCGAGCGAGACCTCAAGCGGATGGGTCCAGAGGTCCTCTCGACAGTCCTGCCTCGCGTCTATCCGCGGATGCTCGAGGAGATCCATGCCCACCACGACGCCGGGCGACCGACCTTCATCGTCAGCGCGGCCTCGGATGATCTCGTCTCGCTGCTTGCCCGTGTACTCGGAATGGACGGCGGCATCGGCACCCGCTACGCGGTCGATGCATCGGGCCGCTACACCGGTGAGCTCGACGGCCCCTTCGTCTACGGAGAGGGCAAGGTGGAGGCGATCGAGAGCGTCGCCGAACTGCTCCACCTCGACCTTTCGGAGTCTTGGGCCTATTCGGATTCGTCGAGCGATCTTCCGATGCTGCGTGCGGTTGGCAATCCGGTTGCGGTCAACCCCGATTCGCGATTGGCCAAGGTCGCAAAGGAAGAGGGTTGGAGGGTGATGAGGTTCGAGAGGCTCGGCAGGAGGCTCGCGATCGTCGGCGGAGCGGTCGCGGCGGGGGTAGCCGGCGGGGTCGGCCAGCATCTGGCAAACCGCCAGACCGAGCGCGAGATGAAGGCGCACGAGAAGATGAAGAAGATCAAGTACGGCAAGCCCCGCCGGGGTCTTCTGCGCAGCAAGAACCGCAGGTCTTTGGCCGAGCGGATCAAAAGCCGCCTCGGTCGCTGACTCTCCGCAGGCGACCTTCTTGCGTACAACAGGCCCCTTGCGCCCTAGACTCTTCGCCGATGGCCACCTCACCGGGTTCACGTCGCCGCGCCCATCAGTGGCGCGAAGAGGTCTACGACCAACAGCCTGAGCGCGAAGCGCTCTTCGAGTCGATCTCCGCCCAGCCGGTCGAGCCGCTCTACACCGAAGAAGACATCGATCCAGAAGCGCTCGATTCCAACCTCGGCCTTCCGGGAGAGTTTCCGTTCACCAGGGGAATCTACCCCTCGATGTATCGCGGGCGGCTCTGGACGATGCGCCAGTTCGCCGGCTTCGGCACCGCCGAGGAGACCAACGAGCGCTTCCGCTACCTGCTCGATCAGGGACAGACCGGTCTCTCTACTGCCTTCGACATGCCGACCCTGATGGGACTCGACTCCGATCACGGCCGCAGCCTCGGAGAGGTCGGGGTGGAGGGGGTTGCGATCGACACCCTCGACGACATGCAGGAGCTGTTCAAGGGGATCCCCCTCGACCAGGTCACGACCTCGATGACGATCAACGCACCGGCGGCGATCCTGCTCGCGTTCTACGTTTGCACCGCAGAGGAGCAGGGCGTGCCCGCCGACAAGTTGGGTGGCACGATCCAGACCGACATCCTCAAGGAGTACATCGCGCAGAAGGAGTGGTGTTTCCCGATCAACCCTGCGCTGCGGCTGGTCGACGACATGGTCGAGTGGTGCACCGCCGAGATGCCCCGCTGGCACCCGATCTCGATCTCCGGCTACCACATCAGGGAGGCTGGCTCGACCGCTCAGCAGGAGCTCGCCTTCACCTTGAAGAACGGGTTCACATATGTAGAGCGGGCGATCGAGCGCGGACTGGATGTCGACGACTTCGCGCCGCGCCTGTCCTTCTTCTTCAACGCTCATATCGACTTCTTCGAAGAGATCGCCAAGTACCGAGCTGCGCGCAGGATCTGGGCCCGCGAGATGCGCGACACCTACGGAGCCAAGGATCCGAAGTCCCAGATGATGCGCTTCCACACGCAAACCGCCGGTGTCTCGCTGACCGCCCAGCAACCCTTGGTCAACATCATCAGGACCACGATCGAGGCGCTCGCCGGCGTGATGGGCGGCACCCAGTCTCTCCACACCAACTCCTTCGATGAAGCTCTCGCCTTGCCGACCGAGCAGGCGGTACGGATCGCTCTGCGCACCCAGCAGGTGATCGCCGAAGAGACCGGGGTGGCAAACAGCGCTGATCCACTCGGTGGCTCATACATGGTCGAGAAGCTGACCGACGAGATGGAGTCGGCGGCATATCGCTATTTCGACCGGATCGACGAGCTCGGTGGAATGGTTCCCGCGATCGAGCAGAACTTTCCCCAGCGCGAGATCGCCGATGCTTCCTTCCGCTACCAGCGCGAAGTGGATACCGGCCAGCGCAAGGTCGTAGGGGTCAACGCCTACACCCAGGACGGCGACGACGAGATCCCGACCCTCAGGGTCGATCCGCAGCTCGAGCGCAAGCAGGTCGGAAGGGTCGAGGCGGTCAAGACCGGTCGCGACGCCGCCGCCGTCGAAGCCAGCCTTGCCGAGTTGAAGGCCGCAGCGGCAACCGATCGCAACCTGATGCCGCTCTTTTGTGACTGCGCCCGGGCCCGCGCGACCGAGGGAGAGATGGTCGAAGCCCTGCAGGAGGTCTTCGGGACTTACTCAGAGCAGCCGGTCTTCTAACCTCGCCATTGCCGATGAGTGAAGACAGCAAGAAGATCAGAGTCGTCGTTGCAAAGCCCG